>NZ_JBHUIY010000033.1:0-41849 GCF_042683125.1 Phaeospirillum tilakii | reverse complement strand
GCCGAGCCCCGCCCCGCCCCGGCCGGGACGGCGGCGCCGCTGCTGACCGCGACCCTGACCGCGCGCGAGGCGGCGGCGCTCGACCTTGCCGCCCGCCGCGCCCGCGCCGGCCGCCATGCTTTGCTGCTGGCCCTGCTCGCCCACGAGGCCCAGCGCCGCGACGGCCGCCCCCGCCTGCTGATCGGCTGCGGGGTCTCGCTACGCCCGGCGGCGGCGGAAACGGCGGTCGGGCTGTTCGTCCATCTGCTGCCGGTGGCGCTGACCGCCGCGCCCGAGGCGAGTCTGGCCGAACGGATCGCCGCCGCCCAGGCCGGACTCGACGCGGCGCTGGCGACGGCATGGCTGCCGCCCTCGCTGATCCAGGCCGATTTCCGCCGCGACCATCCCGGGCTGCGCCCGCCCGAGCTGCCGCCGCTGCTCGATCTCGCCCTCACCGCCGCCCCGTCCCGGTTCCACCAGGGCGACGGCTTGGCCCTGCGCCCCCGCCCGCTGCCGGGCGAGACCGCCCTGCCCGCCGCCGGGCTGACCCTGTCCTTCAGCCACGAACCGCGCGAGGATGGCGGCATCGACCTCGCCCTCGCCTGGCGGCCCGACCGGATCGACCAGGCCACCGCCCAGGGCTGGCTCGACGGCTTCGCCGCCTGGGCCCGCCGCCTCGCCGCCGCCCCGGCCGGGCTCGACGCGCCGCTGCCGCCGCTGCGGCCGGAGGAGGAGGCATGGCTGGCGGAATGGGAGCGCGGCCCGGCCCCGCTTGCCCCGCTGGTGGCGGCCCACCGCCGGTTCGAAGCCGCCGTCCGCGCCGCCCCGCAGCATCCCGCCCTGGTCACCCCCGGCCGCGTCTTCACCCGCGCCGAGATCGACCGCCACGCCGACCGGGTCGCCGACCGGCTGCGCCGCCACGGCCTGCGGCCGGGCGAGCCGGTGGCGGTGCTGGCCGACACCCTCCCCGCTTTGCCCGGGGCGGTGCTGGGGGTGTGGAAGGCCGGCGGGGTCTATCTGCCGCTGCCGCCCGATCTGCCGCCCGCCCGCCGCGCCGCGATCCTGGCCGATGCCGGCGCCCGCCGGCTGCTGGTGCTGCCCGGTCTCGTCGCGCCGGCCGGGCTCGACCCCGCCATCGCCGCGCTGGCCTGCCCCGGCCCCGACGACGCGGCGGACGGGGCCGAAGAGGCCCCGCCGGCCGCGCCGGGGGAGGAGACCGGCGCCGCCTATCTGATCTACACCTCGGGCACCACCGGCACCCCCAAGGGCGTCGCGCTGCGCCACGATGCCCTGGCCCAGGTCGGGAGCGAGACCGCCCGCCTTGCCGGCCTCGGCGCCGACGATCGCGTCGCCCTCGCCGCCTCGCCCGGCTTCGACGCCTCGCTGTGGGAGATCGCGCTGGCGCTGGCGGCCGGCGCCGCCTGGGTGCCGGTGCCGCGCGGCTGGCGCGACGATCCCTGGACCCTGCGCCGCCGCTATGCCGAACTCGGCGTCACCGTCGCCTATCTGTCGCCGTCCTATCTGCGCCTCGGCGCCGAGCAATCCTTCTCCGGCTTGCGGGTGCTGCTGACCGGCGGCGAGGCCCCCACCCACCAGGATTTCGACCGCCTCGCCGCCACGGTGCCGACCCTGTGCAACGCCTATGGCCCGACCGAGGCCACCGTGCTGGTGTCGATCGAGCGGATCGCCGCCGAGCGCGACCGCACCCGCCCGCCCAGCGTCGGGCGGCCAATCCCCGGCGCGATCATTTCGCTACGCCGCGCCGATGGCAGCCGGGTGCCGCCGGGCGAAAGCGGCGAGGTCTGGCTGGGCGGACTCGGCATCGCCGAGGGCTACCTCCACCAGCCGGAGCAGACCGCGCGGCGCTTCGTCGTCACCGCCGAGGGGCGGTTCCACCGCTCGGGCGACCTCGGCCGCTGGACCGCCGATGGCCGGCTCGAGATCGCCGGCCGGATCGACGACCAGATCAAGCTGCACGGCCAGCGGCTCGAACCGGCCGAGATCGCGCAGGCCCTCGCCGCTTTGCCCGGGGTGGCCGAGGCGCTGGTGCTGGCCGACCGTGCCGCCGCCGGCACCCAGGTTCTGCGCGGCTTCGTCCGCCTCGCCGCCGGGGCGGAGGTGCCGGCCGGCTGGCGCGCCGCGCTGGCCGAACGTCTGCCCGCCTACATGGTGCCGGCCGCGCTGACGGCGGTGGCGGCCTTTCCCCTCACCGCCAACGGCAAGACCGATCACGCCGCCCTGCTGGCGCTGGCGGCCGCCGCCGGTGACTACCGGCCCCGCACCCCGCCCAGCCCCGGGCTGGAGACCACCATCGCGGCGGTATGGGGGCGGTTGCTCGGCGCCGAGCCGGCGCGCGAGGACGATTTCTTTGCCCTCGGCGGCAACAGCCTGCTCGCCGTCACCCTGGCCCACCGGCTCGGGCAGGCGCTGGGCCGAACGGTGGCGGCGCGCGACCTGTTCGCCGCCCCCACCCTGGCCGGATTCGCCGCCCGGATTGCCGCCGGGAAAGAGGACGGAGCGGTTCTGGAACGGTCCGACCGCGCCACCGAAGGCGAACTCGCCTTCCGCGTCGCCGAGCGGGCCGGGCTCGATACGCGCGGCTTCACCATCCCAGTGTTGCGGCGGATCGACGGGGCGGTCGCGCCGGAGCGGTGGCGGGCAGCCTGGGCGGCGTTGGTCGAACGGCATCCCGGGCTACGGACGCATTATGTCGAGGATGACGACGGAAGCCTGCGGCGAGTGGTTGGCGGGCTCCCGCCCGCACCCGGCCGGGGCGATGCCCCGGACCCCCTTCTTTTTCCCGAGTTGGAATGGGTCGAGGTCGCCGATGCCACGGCGGCGCGCGACCATTTCTGGCGGCGGCATGCCGCGCCGCTCCGGATGGATCGGCCGCCGCTGTGGCGGGCCGGGCTGATCGGCCTCGCCAAAGAGGGCGAGGTCTGGTTCTGGCTGGCCCTCCATCACGCAATCGGTGACGGGCAATCGGTCAGCTTGCTGCTCGATGAACTCGCCACCCTGGTTGACGGGGGCACCCTCGCACCGTGCCAGGGGGATTTCGGCCAAGCGGCGGCGCGCGAGGAAGCCTATCTCGCCGGGGCAGCGGCGGAGGAGGATGCGCGGTTCTGGGCCGAAACGCTGGCCGGGGTACCCGACGAATCCTTTGCCGAGCCGGTCACCGATCATCCCCGCCGTGCCGACGCCCCGGCCGGCACCCATCGCTTCTCGCGGCGTCTGCCGGCGGCGGCGGCCACCCGGCTGGCGGCGTTGGCGCGGCAACAACGGGCCAGTCTGCATGCTCTGTTGCTGGCCCTGCTCGGGCTGGAGGCGGGGCGACGCGGCGGGCTGGAGACGGTGATGCTCGGCAGCGCGGTGTCGCTGCGCGACGAGGCCGCCGATCAGGGGGTGGTCGGCGATTACGTCAATATGATCCCCCTGCCCGGTCCCGGTGCCGGGCCGCTGCCCTTCGCCGCCCGCCTCGCCGCCGCCCAGCGCGGGCTGGCGGCGGCGCTCGGCCATGCCCGCCTGCCCTTCGCCCGCATCAACCGCGCCTTCCGCACCGCCCGGCCGCTGCCGCGCGATCCCAACCGTTATCCGCTGTTCGACCTCGCCGTGATCGAGGTGCCGCCCGCCGCCGCCGGCCCGGCCCGGCTGCGGCCGCCGCCCGAGCCCGGCAGCGAAGAGGGCGGCCTCGGCTATCAACGCAGCGCCGTTTCCCCCGGCCAGGACATGGTGCTGATCCATCAGGCCGAGCCCGACGGCGCCTTGCTGCTGCACTGGCACGTCAACGCCGCCTTGTTCGAGCGCGACACCGCCGCCCTCTGGCTCGACGCGCTGGCGGGCTGGATCGACTGGCTGGGCGAGGATCCCGCCCGGGCCGAGACGCCGCTGCCGCCGCTGCTGCCGGAAGAGGCGCGTAGGCTCGATCTCTGGCAGCGCGGCGAGGCGCGGCCCCGGCCACCGTTGCGCTTCCACGAATTGTTCGAGCGCCGGCTCGACGCCGACCCGGCCGCCGCCGCCCGGCCGGCGCTGATCGGTGCCAGCGGGACCGTCAGCCATGCCGCGCTGGAGGCCGAGGCCAACGTCATCGCCCACGCCCTCGCCGAGACCGGCATCGGTGCCGGCGCGGTGGTCGGGGTGCTGGCCGGACGTTCGGCCGGGCTGCCGGCGGCGGTGCTGGGGATCTGGAAGGCGGCGGCGATCTATCTGCCGCTGGCCGCCGACCTGCCGCCCGAGCGGCTGCGCGCCCTCGCCGCCGATGCCGGTGCCGCCGGCCTGATCGCCCTCGACGGCGCGGTGCCGCCACCCGGCCTGCCGCCGCCGCTGCGGCCCGAGGCGATCGAACCGGCCTTCCACGCCGGCCACCGCCACCGCCTCGACCGGCCGGGCCGGCCGGAGGATCCGGCCTACATCCTCTATACCTCGGGCTCGACCGGAACGCCGAAGGGGGTGGTGGTCGGTCACGACGCCTATCTCAACACCGTACTGGGCGCTGGCGAGGCGCTGGGATTCGGTCCCGACGATCGCGGCCTGCTGTTCGCCTCGCCCGCCTTCGACGTCTCGCTGTCCGATTTCGGCCTGCCGCTGGCGTTCGGCGGCGCGGCCTGCGCCGTACCGGCCGAGTTGCTCGAAGCGCCCGACCGTTTCCGGGCGATGCTGGCCGAACGCGGCGTCACCGTCGCCGACATCACCCCGTCCTATCTGCGCCTGCTCGGGCCGGCGCCGTTCCCCACCCTGCGGGCGATCGTCACCGGCGGCGAGCCGCCGCTGGCCGCCGACATCCGCGCCCATGCCGGCCGGCTGACCTATCTCAACGCCTACGGCCCGACCGAGGCGGCGATCACCGCCACCATGGGCCGGCTCGCCCCCGCCGCCGCCGACGGACCGCCACCGGCGGGGCGGCCGCTGCCCAACACCCTGGTCGAGCTGGTCGATCGCGCCAGCCGCCCGCTGCCGCCCGGCGCGGTGGGGGAAATCCGCCTCGGCGGTGCCGGTCTGGCCCAGGCCTATCTCGGCCGGCCCGATCTGACCGAGGCCGCCTTCCCGGCCGGGCCGGCGGGACGGCGCTACCGCACCGGCGATCTCGGCCGCTGGAACGCGGCGGGCGAACTGGTGGTGCTCGGCCGGGCCGACGACCAGATCAAGCGCAGCGGCGTCCGCATCGAGCCGGGTGAGATCATCCACGCGATCGAACGCCATCCGGCGGTGGCCCAGGCCACCGTGCTGCTCGACCACCACCGCGACGGCGACGGCCGGCTGTGGGGCTTCGTCCGGCTCCATCCCGGCCGGGCCGCCCCCGCCGAGGCCGAATGGCGCGCCTTCCTCGCCGCCCGGCTGCCGCCCGCTTTGCTGCCCTCGGCGGTGATCGCGGTCGAGTCCCTGCCGGTCACCGCCAGCGGCAAGATCGACGCCGCCGCCCTGCTCGCCCTGGTCGCGGCGCGGCGGCAGGAAAGCGCCGCCCCGGTCGGACCGCTCGAGACCGCCATCGCCACGGTGTGGGCCGAATTGCTCGGCGGCGGCGCGATCGGGCGCGACGAGGATTTCTTCGCCCGGGGCGGCCATTCCCTGCTGGCGATCGCCGCCGCCCACCGGCTGGAGCGGGAATTGGGCCGGCCGGTGCCGGCGCGCGAGATGTTCGCCGCACCGACGGTGCGCGCCTTCGCCGCACGTCTCGCCGCGCTGCCGGCCGCCCCCCCGGTGGTGCCGACCGACCGCGCCACCGAGGGCCAGCGCGGCTTCTGGCTGGCCGACCGCATCGGGCTCGACACCCGGGGCTTCACCGTGCCGCTGGCGCTGTGGGTCGAGGAGGCCGACGGCGGCCCGCCCGATCCGGCGGCGTGGCGGCGGGCCTGGACCGCGCTGGTCGCCCGCCATCAGGCGCTGCGGGTCGGCTTCGTCGGTGAATCCGAGCGCGAGCTGCGCCGGATCGCCCTGACCGTGCCGCCCGAGCGGTTCGAACTGAGCGAGCATCCCGACGCCGCCGCCGCGCTGGCCCATGGCCGCGCCCGTCAGGCCGTGCCGCTGCCGATGGCCCCGCCCCCGGGCGAGGCCGCGCCGCCGCCGCCGTGGCGGGCCGGGCTGGCCCGGGTGACCGGCGCGCGCCGCGCTTTGCTGTGGGTGGCGCTGCATCATGCCCTCGGCGACGGGGTGTCGCTCGGGGTGATGGTCGCGGATCTGGCCCGGCTGCGCCGGGGCGAGACCCTGGCCCCGCTGGGCGAGCCGCTCGACCGCCTCGCCGGACGCGAGGAAGCCTATCTCGCCGGACCGGACGGGGCGGCCGACGCCGCCTACTGGCGGACGGCGCTCGGCCCCGATTCCGCCGGGCATGATCCGGCGGTGCCGGCCGATTGGCCGCTCGACCATCCCCGCCCGCTCGCGCGCGGCGGCGACAATGCCAAGGGCACCCATGTCCTGCGCGGCCGGCTGCCCCCGGCCGAGGCCGAGGCGTTGCGCGCCTTCGCCCGCGCCCGGGGCGCCGGGCTGCACGCGCTGTGGCTGACCCTGCTGGCGCTGGAGGCATGGCGGCGCGGCGGACAGGCGGCGCCGGTGATCGGCACCGCCGCCAGCCTGCGCGACCGGGCCGAGGATGGCGGCGCGGTCGGCCTGTTCATCAATCTGATCCCGCTGCCGCTGCGGATCGATCCCGCCGCCCCGGTCGAGCGCCTCCTCGCCGACACCCAGGCCCGCCTCGCCGCCGGGCTGGGCCATGCCCGCTATCCGTTCGGACGGATCTTCGCCGATCTGCGTGCCCGCAATCCCGCCGCCGCCGTCGCCGCCCGCCATCCCTTGTTCGACCTCGCGGTGACCGAGACCCCCGACACCGCCGGCGACGACGGCGCCGGGCCGCGTTTCTTCGAGGCGGCGGTGGATGAGCCCGACCGGGTGCGGCGGCCGTTCGGTCCGCCGCTCGACATGCTGCTGTCGCACGAACGCGCCGCCGATGGCGGGCTGATGCTGCGCTGGTTCGTCGATGCCACCCTCTACGAGGGCGACACCGCCCAGGCCTGGCTCGACGGCCTGCTCGGCTGGGCGCGCTGGCTGATCGCCCCCGACCGCGTCGCCGACAGCCCGCCGCCCCGCCTGCTGCCGGACGAAATCCGCCGCCTCGCCGGCTGGGAACAGGGGCCGCCGCCCCGGCCCGACGCGACCGATCTGGTCGACCGCTTCGCCCGCTGGGTCGAACGCGCCCCCGACCGCCCGGCCCTGATCAGCGCGGCCGGCCCGCGCAGCCGGGGCGAGATCGCCGCCGCCGCCGCGACGCTGGCCGCCCGGCTGAGGGCGGCCGGGGTGCGGCGCGGCGACCGGGTCGGGGTGCTGACCCTCCGCTCCGCCACCCTGCCCGAGACGGTGCTGGGAGTGTGGCAGGCCGGCGCGGTCTATCTGCCGCTGACCGCCGACCTGCCGCCCGAACGGCTCGGCCTGATCGCCCGCGACGCCGGGGTGCGGCGGCTGGTCGCCCTCGACGGGCTGACCCCGCCGCCGCCGCTGGCCGCCCTGCCCCGGCTCGACTGGCCGGACCGGCTCGCCCGGCCGGCCCCCCGCCCCGGCCGCGCCCCGGCCCCGGCCGGCGGCGATCCCGCCTACATCCTCTACACCTCGGGCTCGACCGGCCGGCCGAAGGGGGTGGTCCTGCTCCATCGCGGCCTCGCCAATTTCGCCACGGGGATGGCCGACCGCCTCGGCCTCGGCGAGGACGACCGGGTGCTGCTGGCCGCCTCGCCCAGCTTCGACGCCTGGATCGGCGATCTGGCGATGGCCTGGGCCGCCGGGGCGGCGGTGGTGCCGGTCAGCCGCGCCGAGATCGACGACATCCCCGCCATGCACGCCCGGCTGGCCGGCGGCGGCGTCACCGTCGCCACCCTGACCCCCTCCTATCTGCGCCTGTTCGACCGGGCCGACTTCCCCGGCCTGCGGCTGCTGATGACGGTGGGCGAGCCGCCCGATCCCGGCGATGCCCGCCACTATGCCGCCCGGCTGGCCCATTTCAACGGCTACGGCCCGACCGAGAACAGCATCGCCGCCTCGGCCGGCCGGATCGATCCGGCCGGCGACGGCGCGATCGACGCCGGCCCGCCCCTGCCCGGGGTGACCATCGCCATCCGCGACCGCGACGGCCGGCCGCTGCCGCCGGGCGCGGTGGGCGAGATCCGCCTCGGCGGGATCGGGCTGGCCCAAGGCTATCTCGGCCGGCCCGACCTGACCGCGACCGCCTTCCCCACCGGGCCGGAGGGACGGAGCTACCGCAGCGGCGACCTCGGCCGCTGGAGCCCCGACGGCCGGCTGGTGCTGCTCGGGCGCGAGGACGACCAGATCAAGCTGCGCGGCCAGCGGATCGAGCTGGGCGAGATCGCCGGCTGGATCGAGACCCACCCCGCCGTGCGCCGGGCGGTGGCGCTGGTGGCGCCCGACCGCCAGGGCCGGCCCGGATTGTGGGCGGCGTTCGTCCGCGCCGCCGACCAGCCCGCCCCCGACGCGGCGGAATGGCGTACCCATCTGGCGGCGCGGCTGCCGGCGCACATGGTGCCGGCGGCGGTGATCGAGCTGGCCGAGATCCCGCTCGGCCCGGCCGGCAAGGTCGATCGCGCCGCCCTGGCCGCCCTGATCGCCGCCCGGCGCGACGGCGGCGCCGGGGCCGAGGCCACGCCGGCCGACGCCGCCCCCCCGCCCGACGAGACCGAGCGCCGCATCGGCCGGCTGTGGGGCGAACTGCTCGGGCGCGACCGGATCGGCCCCGACGAGGATTTCTTCGCCCTCGGCGGCGACAGCCTGCGGGCGATCGCCCTGATCGCCCGGCTGCGGAGCTGGTGCGCCTGCTCGATCACCGCCTTGTACGAACATCCCCGCCTGCGCGCCTTCGCCGCCACCTGCCGGCCCGAGCCGGCCCATCTCCAGGCCTGCCTCGCCGGGGCGCGGGCGCACTGGCAGGCCTTCGCCGACCACCGGGCCGATTACGAGGCGCGCCGGACCGAGGCGCTCGAGTCCGCCTTCGCCGCCTACCGCGCCCGCAGCGCCGCCCTGCCCGCCCCCGATCCGGCCCGCCGCCGCGCTTACCGGCGGGTGCTGCTGACCGGGGCGACCGGCTATCTCGGCGCCTATCTGCTGCGCGAACTGGCGGAAGATCCCGAGCGGCGGATCGACCTGCTGATCCGCGCCGACGATCCCGCCGCCGCCCGCGCCCGCCTCGCCGCCGTGCTGACCCATTATTTCGGCGCCGAGGCCGGCCGCGCCTTGGCCCTCTCGCCCCGCCTCGCCCTGTGGACCGGCGACCTGCGGCGCGAGGATCTCGGCCTGTCGGCGACGGCACGGGCCGCCCTGACCGACGGCTGCGCGGCGATCTTCCACTGCGCCGCCGACGTGCGCCATTACGGCCGGTGGGAGGAGTTCGCCGCCGCCAACGTCGCCGGCACCGCCCGGCTGCTCGACCTCGCCGGGCACGACCCGGCCCGGCCGGCCGATTTCCACCAGATCTCGACCCTGTCGGTGGCGGGGCGGGCGCCGGAAACCGGCTTCGTCCTGTTCGACGAGGACAGCCCGGCCGGCACCGGGGACGAGAATTACTATGTCCGCGCCAAGCAGGCGGCGGAGCGGCTGGCCCTCGCCGCGCGCGGCCGGCTGGCCAATGTCTGCCTGCACCGGGTCGGCAACGTGGTGTTCGCCGCCGAGGGCGAGGCGTTGCAGCGCGACATCGCCAGCAACGCCTTCTTCCGTCTGCTGGCGGCGCTGATCCGGCTGGGGGCGGCCCCGGACGAGTCGCATGTCTGGCTGTGCCATGCCGACGTCGCGGCCCGGGCGGTGGCGCGGCTGGCCCTGGCCGCCGACCTGACCGACCAGACCCACCACATCGAGCCCGGCCGCCGCGACAGCGTCGCCGCGCTGCTGGCCCCGGCCGGAATCGAGACGCTCGATTTCGCCGCCTTCCTCGACCGTCTCGACCGCGCCAGCACCCGCCCCGAGCTGGCGGCGGCGGTGACCAACGCGATGGGGGTGTTCGGCCTGTTCGACGCGATTTCGCCGCAGGAACGGGGACGGCGCCACGAGATCACCAGCGAACGGACGCTCGACCGGCTGGCCCGGCTCGGGGTGGCGTGGCCCGATCTGCCGGCGACCGGGCTGGCCGCCACCCTGCGCCGGGCCGCCCAGTCATGACCCGCCGCGCGCCGGATGCCCCGTGCCGGCTCTGGGCGGCGCCCGGGAAATCCCGTAGAAGGAACACGAGGCCCATGATGCCGGAAAAGAATCGGGAATGACCCTGTCGCACCGCCTCGGCCTGTTCAGTTTCCTCCAGGAGGAAACCGGGGGGCTCGACCTCAAGATGGCGATCCTGGTCGCCAGTTCCGGCGTCGCCAACGCCATCAGCCTCGCCGTGATCAACGCCTCGGTCGAGGCGCTGGGCAAGGGCGGGCCGTCCTGGCAGCATTTCGCCTGGTTCGCGCTGTCGATCCTGCTGTTCGTCTACGCGCTGCGCCACGTGCTGCACCAATCGACCCGGATCGCCGAGCGGGCGGTGTGCAACGTCCGCGTCCGCCTCGCCGACAAGATCCGCCGCTGCGATCTGGTGGCGATCGAGGCGATCGGTGGCGGCGACATCCACGCCCGCATCAGCCAGGACACCGCCGCGGTGGTGCAGACCGCGCGCCCGCTGTTCGCCGCCGCCCAGGCGGTGGTGATGATCCTGTTCACCCTGATCTACATCGCCCTGGTGTCGCCGGCGGCGATGCTGCTGTGCCTCGCCTTGATCGGCGGCGGCGCCGTGATCTATCTCAAGGACCGCCGCGCCTATGAAAGCGGGCTGCGCGCCGCCTCGCGCGAGGTCGACGGGATGAGCCAGACCCTCGACGGCCTGCTGCGCGGCTTCAAGGAGGTGCGGATCAACAGCCGCAAGGGCGACGACGTGGTGGCCGAGTTCGAGAGCCGGGCCAGCCGGGTGCGCGACATCCGCATCGAAGTGATGATCCTGTTCTCGAACAACATCGTGTTCGTCGAACTGTTCCTGCTGTCGCTGCTGGGGGCGATCCCGTTCGTGCTGCCGCTGCTGACCGACGTGTTTTCCGGCTCGGAAACCAAGATCGTCGCCGCGATCCTGTTCTTCTTCGGGCCGCTCGGCAACGTGATGGGGATGATCCCGACCTTGTCCGAGACCAATGTCAGCGTCGGCAACCTGCGCGCGCTGGAGGCCCAGCTCGACGCCGCCTTGGCCCGCAGCCCGGAAAGCGAGGCGCGGCCGACCCACGATCTGTCCGGCTTCAGCCGGCTCGATTTCGTCGGGCTGCGTTTCGCCTATCACGACGCCGAGGGCAACGAGACCTTCGCGGTCGGACCGGTCGATCTCACCCTGCGCCGGGGCGAGGTGCTGTTCCTGGTCGGCGGCAACGGCAGCGGCAAGACCACCCTGCTCAAGCTGCTGACCGCGCTCTATCCGCCCCAGACGGGGACGATCCTGCTCGACGGAGCCGAGATCGGCGCCGGCAACCGCCAGTCCTACCGCGACCTGTTCTCGGCGATCTTCGCCGATTTCCATCTGTTCGAAAAACTGCACGGGCTGGCCCGGATCGATCCCGACCGGGTCGCCGCCCTGTTGCGGCAGATGGACATCGCCCACAAGACCGGCTTCGCCGACGGCCAGTTCACCAACATCCGGCTGTCCACCGGCCAGCGCAAGCGCCTCGCCCTGGTGGTGTCCTATCTGGAGGACAAGCCGATCGCGGTGTTCGACGAGGTGGCGGCCGACCAGGATCCGCCGTTCCGGCACTATTTTTACCATACCCTGCTGCCCGACCTGAAGGCGGCGGGCAAGACGGTGGTGGTGGTGTCGCACGACGACCGCTATTTCGACGCCGCCGACCGCGTGCTGCGGATGGAATATGGGCGGCTGGTCGAGATCGCCCCGCCTGCGCCGGGCGAGCCTGGCCACGACACTCGGGGAGGCTGACCGATGACCGCTCTCGCACGCTGGATCGATGGATGGGGGCAGGCGTGGCGGACCTTCCTGCGCGCCAATGCCCCGTTCCTGGTGGTGGGGCTGGTGCTGACCGCCTTCGCCATGGTGTTCTTCTTCGACCGGGTGGTGGTGTCGGTCCATTCCGGCCAGGCCGGGGTACTGTGGCGCCGTCTCGGCGGCGGCACCGTGCTCGACAGCGTCTACGGCGAAGGGCTGCACCTGCTGCTGCCGATCAACAAGATGTACGTCTACAATCTGCGCAAGCAGCAGTTCAACGATTCGATCGACGCGCTGACGGTCGATGGCCTGACCATCAAGGTGCAGTATTCGGTGCGCTATTTCCTCGCGCCGGAAACCCTGCCCTCGCTGCACCAGACCATCGGGCCGGATTATGTCGGGGTGGTGATCCGCCCCGAGATCCGCTCGGTGGTGCGCACCATCTTCGGCCAGTACAAGCCGGAGGACATCTACACCAGCCAGAAGCTGATCCAGGAGCGGGTCAGCGAACTGTCGAAGATCCGCCTCCAGTCACGCTTCATCGATCTCGACGACGTGCCGATCGAAAGCATCTCGCTGCCGGCCCGGATCTCCGACGCGATCGAGACCAAGATGGCCTATCAGCAGACCGACGCCGGCTATACCTTCCAATTGTCGATCGCCCGCAAGGAGGCGGAACGCAAGCGGATCGAGGCCGACGGCCTCGCCGTCTACAACGCCACCCTGGCCCGCAGCCTGTCGCCCCAGGTGCTGCACTGGCAGGGGATCCAGGCCACCCAGGATCTGGCCAAGTCGCCCAATGCCAAGACGGTGGTGATCGGGGCCGAACACGGCCTGCCGCTGATCCTCGGGCGGGAGTAGCGGATGGGACGGATCCTGGCCGGGATCCTCGGGCTGGCGGTGCTGGCCGGGCTGTGGGTCGCGCTGGAACCGCAGTGGCGTTCGCTCGAATCGGCCGGCGCCGACCGTTTCGCTGAACTGGAACGGCCGCAGAACGAGGTGCTGGTGGGGGTGAGCTGGCCGTTCGCCCTGCGCCATGACGGCATGGCCGACGGGCTGGAACTGGCGCGGAGCGAGATCAATCAGGCCGGCGGCATCGACGGGCGGACGCTGCGGCTGGTGCTGCGCGACGACGGGGACGACTGGCCGACCGCGCGCCGGATCGCGCTCGACTTCGCCGCCACGCCGGAAATGGTCGCGGTGATCGGCTATTTCAACGACGGGGTGGCGATCCAGGCGGCGACGATCTACGAGCGGGCCCGCCTGCTCAACCTGCTGGTCAACATCAACGTCCCGGCGGTGACCGCGCACGGCTATCAGTACGTGGTGCGCATGGCGCCGACCACCAATCACATCGCCGCCCTGCTCGCCCGTTCCGGCCCCCATCGCGGCGAGCGGCAGACCTATGCCCTGCTGTGGGACAGCGGCGCCTACGGCCAGGATTTCGCATCGGAATACCGCCTCGCCCAGGACGCGGTCGGCGGGCGGATGGTGTTCCAGTGGCCCTATGCCCGCAAGCGCGAGGATTTCCGCCTCGCCGCCAACCTGCTGAAATCGGTCGATGCCGACGTGATCGCCTTCACCGGCAGCGACCTCGACATCATCCGCTTCCTGCGCCGCGCCGACGGGGTCGGCCTCGCCGCGCCGATCGTCCTGCCCGATGAACTGTCCGAGGACATCCGCGCCGGAGCCGGCACGGCGGTGCGGCGGGCGCGCTTCCTCAACCTCTACGACCCGGCCGATCCCCGGCCGGAAAACCAGCACTTCGTCGCCAGCTTCCGCCAGCGTTTCGGCCACGCCCCCGACACCGCCGCGGCCCAGGGCTACGACGCGGTGCGGATCCTGGCCGCCGGCCTTGGCCGCGCCCATTCGCTCAACCCGCTCGACGTCGCCTACACCATCCGCTACATGCCGCTTCTTCGCGGCGTCATCGCCGATTACAGCTTCACCCCCGAGGGCAGCCTGGTCGAACAGCGGCTGTTCCTGCCGCAATGACGCCGATCGGGGGGAGAGGGCGACCGGGGGCGTCTCCCGCCGCATTGGACGGCGACGCCCCGGGTCAACGGCGACAGATCAGAACAGCTCTATCGCGTTTTCGTTGTTGCGGTTGATATGGTTGCAGCGGGCGGCAATGTCGGCGCCCGAGACATGCAGAATGATCGCGACGTCATCACCGGCCGACGACATGTCGTCGGCGATCTTGTTGTAGAGGTCGAGCACCACCTGTCGCCCGATCTGTTCTTGCAATTTACTGCACCCGAAAGAACTATCGTTATAGTCTATGCGGACGGTAACGAGGTTGCTGCAATTGGGGCATTTACGAGAGCAAAGAGCCATTTCCGCCTCCTGGGCCGACCATTCCCGTCGTCCCTCGGAATTGCGTCGATGACTAAGTGTATGTTAACCAATTCGCACAAGACAACATTTTTCTGGTAACGAAACTATTCTTTTACTTTCCGTTTTGCTTAAAATTTTATCCTTTTTTGCGGAGCCGCCGCGGCGGACCGGGGGCCCAAAACGCGACGGGCGGGCCTGGGAAACCCAGGCCCGCCCGCATCGGCGCGATGAAGCGTCGATTACTTCGCGGCGCTCTTGGCGGCGCCGAGGGCGATCCAATTGAAGCCCGGAGCAGCCAGGACGGCGGCATGGACCGCGATCGCGACCACGGTGGCGACGATCCAGATCACCGGCAGCCAGGTCGACGGATTGATGACCAGCCAAATCTTGTAGTCGTCCTTCGGATTGCTCATGACATACCCCTAAAGAGTTGGGTTCGGCTCGACCCCGGCCCGGCTCCGGTTCAGCGGAGCGGTTGCCAGGCACACGCCGACGACGCGTCGGCCGAAAGAAATTGCGGACGGTACGGAGGCTGCGCTCCGAGTCCGTCCGCAACCCGTCAGTCAGACACTCTAAAAAGAGTGACTTACTTCGCGGCGCTCTTGGCGGCGCCGAGGGCGATCCAGTTGAAGCCCGGAGCGGCCAGGACGGCGGCATGGACCGCGATCGCAACGACGGTGGCGACGATCCAGATCACGGGCAGCCAGGTCGACGGATTGATGACCAGCCAAATCTTGTAGTCGTCCTTCGGATTGCTCATAGGATTAACCCCCTAGGAATGGTCGAAAATCAGAACCAGGGCTTCCACACCCACACCAGCACGTGCGCGACGGCGGCGAGGACCAGGAAGGCGCTGAAGGTGGTCTGGAACTGGGCGTGGACCGCAACCGCTTCTTCTTCGGTCAGACCCGACAAGCTTCTCTCAGCCATGTTTCGATCTCCATGGTAATGGGGGGCATCCGGCGGTTTTCGCCGCTGCAAGTCCTCATTAACGGGCTGTAATGTTGCATTTGGGCCGGGCGGAGTCAATCTGAATCTCCCCCGACACGCAACTTTCACGCGGCAACGCCGCGGCACGGCCGACGGCCGGGCGCGGGGAGATCAGGCACAGATCGGGAGAGGGGGGAAACCCCCGGCGGCGGGATCGGAAGGGGCACGGAGGGCGGCGATTGCCGCGCCGGCCAACATCACACCGCGCAAAACAAGACGCGGACGGAACCGGGCCAAAGCCCGAGATCCGTCCGCGACCCGTCAGTCAGACACTCTGGAAAGAGTGACTTACTTCGCGGCGCTCTTGGCGGCGCCGAGGGCGATCCAGTTGAAGCCCGGAGCGGCCAGGACGGCGGCGTGGACCGCGATCGCGACGACGGTGGCGACAACCCAGATCACGGGCAGCCAGGTCGACGGATTGATGACCAGCCAAATCTTGTAGTCGTCCTTCGGATTGCTCATAGGAATATCCCCCTAAGAAGTGTGTCGAGAAATCAGAACCAGGGCTTCCAGACCCAAACCAGCACGTGCGCGACGGCGGCCAGGATGATGAAAGCGGAGAAGGTGGTCTTGAACTGGTCGTGGACCGCGATCGCCTCTTCCTCGGTCAGGCCCGACAAGCTTCTTTCAGCCATGTGTCTACACTCCATTGTGGTTGCCGCGCACCTCCCGCGCGGCTGGGTTCGCCATGAGGCCGAAACCTCATGACCAACTCGCCCTCCCCCGCGGCGCCGGATCGCTGCCAAGCGGGAGGAAGTCTCACCCTTTTCGGGCCAAGCGGCGCGACCAGCAAACGCGCCCTGGCCAGACACAACCCCGGTCTCCGTTCAGGCGGCAGGCGAAATCACCGGCAGCCCGACAGGACAACTCGCTCAACGGGAAAATGCGACCATTGACGAAAGATCGGCCGTCGGCACAAAATACAGCGGAACGTTTGGAATAAATCCGGACGCTTCCCCACGCTGTCCTGCGCCTGCCGCCCCCTGGCCAGCCCCCGTAACAGGCGGTACTCTTGCATCGTCGCCTGCGGGTGTCAATTCGAATCTACGCCGTGGCGCCCACCCCTCCGGGCGGGGTGGCAGGCTTCCCGGCGCGGCGGGGCCGGGCGGCGGGCGGGGGCCGGAGTTTGTCCTTGCGGCCCCCCCCTACCTCACGCATAGACTCCTTAAGGAAGACACGGATAGAATCTTTTAAGGGAAGGCCGCGCCCGCCCGCGGGCGGGGCCGGTGTCGGAGATGCCGGGCCAGCGATGAGTGACAAGACGGTTCTTCTGGTCGATGACAGCCGGGTGGCACGGATGATGACCGCGGCGATGATCGAACGCGTGCGGCCGGGCTGGCGCATCGTCGAGGCCGCCAGCGGCGAGGCGGCGCTGACCGCCGCGCAAGGATTGCCGCCCGATTTCGTGCTGCTCGACGTCAACATGCCGGGCATGGGGGGGCTGGCGGCGGCGGAACGGCTGCGTGCCGAAATCCCCGCCGCCCGGATCAGCCTGCTGACCGCCAACATCCAGGACCCGGTGCGGCGGCGGGCGGAGGAGATCGGGGTCGGGTTCCTGGTCAAGCCGCTGCGGGAAGCGGACTTGCGGCAATTCCTCGAATGCGGGCAGGCGCCATCATGACCTCCATCATCGGCGAGATCGAACACGACGCGGTGGTCGAAATCCTCAACATCGCCGTCGGCCAGGCCGCCGCCTCGCTGTCGCGGCTGGTCGAGGACGAGGTGACCCTGTCGGTACCGTTCGTCGAGTTCCTGTCGTCGCGCCAGAGCGCGGCCCGGCTCGACGCCGCCACCGGCGGCGGGCTGTCGGTGGCGGTGCGGCAGGAATTCAGCAGTTCCTTCTCCGGCGACATCCTGCTGATCTTCCCCGAGCGCAAGAGCCTCGAACTGGTGCGGTCGATCCTGTCCGACACCGTGCCGCTCGACCAGTTGACCGAACTGGAGCAGGAGGCGCTGATCGAGGTCGGCAACATCATCCTCAACGCCTGCCTGGGCAGCCTCGCCAACCAGCTCGGCCTGTCGATCGAAAGCTCGCTGCCGACCTATGTCTGCGGCCGGGGCGCCAGCATCCTCGACAGCAAGAACGTCGATTCCGAGCTGGTGATGTTCCTCCAGGTCGATTTCTCGGTCGCCGCCAAGGGAGTGGAGGGCTATCTCGCCTTCGTGATGGACATCGTTTCCGCCCGCAGCTTCGCGACCGCGGTTTCCGCCTACGTCGCCCGGGTGGTGACGGGATAGGCCGGCCCATGCCTCTCGGCCCCCTGCTGCAGGCACTGGCCGACGCCGGCGAAATCGGCATGATCCTGCTCGATGCCGACCGCCGCGTCCTGCTGTGGAACGCCTGGATCGCCCGCGCCGCCGGCATTGCCGCCGAGGAGGCGCTCAACCGCCGCCTCGACGCGGTGTTCCCCGGTCTCGGCGCCGGCCGGATCGCCCCGGCAATCGATCAGGCGCTCGATGACGGCCTGTCGGCCCTGCTGACCTCGACCCTCAACAAGCGGCTGTTCCCGCTGCAACGGCGCGGCGACGACCCGTCCCGTCCGGTGGCGATGCAGCAGATCGTGGTGATCCGCCCGATCGACGAAGGCGGCCGCCGCCATGCCCTGATCCAGGTGTTCGACATCACCGCGATGGCGATGCGCGAGGCGGTGCTGCGCCGCCAGACCCGGACGATGGAGGCGCTGGCGGAGAATTACCGCCTGTCCGAGCTGCACAACCGCGCCATCGTCGACAACACCGCCGACGCGATCATCACCTTCGGCGAGGATGGCGCGATCGGCACCTACAATCCCTCGGCCGAGCGGATCTTCGGCTACCGCCCGGCCGAGATCACCGGCCGCGCCGTCACCCTGCTGATCCCCGACCTCGCCGGCCCCGACGGGGCGGTCGCCACCGCCCCGTTCCTTGGCCAGCGCACCGAGGTGGTCGCGGTGCTGAAGGGCGGCGCCCGGCGCTGTCTCGAACTGTCGCTGTCGTCGATGCGGCTCGGCGGGCGCGACCTGTTCATCGCGCTCGGCCACGACATCACCGCCCGCAAGGCCGGCGAGGAGGCGCTGCGCCAGCAGCAGGAATGGCTGACCACCCTGATCAACGCCCTGCCCGACCTGATCTGTTTCAAGGACGGCGCCGGGCGCTGGCTGGTGGCCAATCAGGTCTGTCTCGACCTGCTCGGGCTCGACGGACGCGATTATGTCGGCCGCACCGCGTTCGAACTGGCCCGCGACGCCCCGCTGCCCAGCGGCCCGCTGCTCAACAGCCACGAAACCGACGAGATGGCGTGGCGCCTGGGCCGCCAGCTCAGCTACGAGGTCACCCTGACCAGCCCGGGCGGGCCGCGCATCTTCGACATGGCCAAGGTGCCGCTGTTCACCCCGGACGGCGGCCGGCGCGGGCTGGTGGTGGTCGGCCGCGACGTCACCGAGCGCAAGCTGAGCGCCGCCCGCATCCAGCATCTGGCCCATCACGATTCGCTGACCGAACTGCCCAACCGGGTGCTGTTCCAGGAACGGCTGCGCCAGGCGCTGGCCCAGGCCCGCCGGGGCGGCAGCCGGCTTGCCCTGCTGTTCCTCGACCTCGACAAGTTCAAGGACATCAACGACACCCTCGGCCACGCCATCGGCGACCAGCTGCTGACGGCGGTGGCGCGGCGCCTGACCCGCTGTCTGCGCGAGACCGACACGGTGGCCCGGCTCGGCGGCGACGAGTTCGCGGTGATCCTGACCAATCTCAAGGACGCCGAGGGCGCCCGCCACGTCGCCGAGGCGATCATCGCCAGCCTGTCCGAGCCGTTCCGGCTCGAGGATCACGAGGTGCTGACCAGCACCTCGATCGGCATCACCCTTTATCCCGACGACAGCGAGACCGCCGACCAGTTGCTGAAGAACGCCGACCTCGCGATGTTCCAGTCGAAGGCCGACGGCCGCAACGCCTACCATTTCTATGTCGCGGCGATGGATGCCGAGGTCCAGGCCCGCAAGGCGATCGAGCGCGACATGCGCCTCGCCCTCGGCACGCCCCAGCTCGAACTGCATTACCAGCCGCTGCTCGACCTCAAGAGCGGCCGCATCGTCGGCTGCGAGGCGCTGCTGCGCTGGAACCATCCCCAGCTCGGCTGGGTGCCGCCGGCCCAGTTCATCCCGGTGATCGAGCGCACCGACCTGATCATCCCGCTCGGCCGCTGGATCCTGCACCAGGCCTGTCGCCAGGGCCGGGCGTGGCGCGATGCCGGGCTCGGGCCGATGACCATCGCCGTCAACCTGTCGCCGGTGCAGTTCCGCCACAGCCAGGGGCTGGTGGCGATGGTCACCGACATCCTCGACCAGACCGGACTGGCGCCCGAGGCGCTCCAGCTCGAGATCACCGAGGGCATCGCGATGCAGAACGTCGACAGCTCGATCGAGGTGCTGAAGGCGCTGCGGGCGCTGGGCGTCACCATCTCGATCGACGATTTCGGCACCGGCTATTCCTCGCTCAATTATCTGAAGCGGTTCCCGGTCGACAAGCTGAAGATCGACCGCTCGTTCGTGATCGACATCGGCCAGCACCCCGACAACGAGGCGGTGGTCAAGGCGATCGTCGATCTGGGCCATTCGCTGCGCACCCGGGTCAATGTCGAGGGGGTGGAAAGCCGCACCCAGCTCGATTTCCTGCTGGCCCATGGCGTCGATGAGGCCCAGGGCTATTATTTCAGCCGGCCGGTCCCGGCCGACGCCTTCGCCGCGCTGGCGCGCGACCCGCGCGACTGGCTGGCCGCCGACCCGGAGGACGGAGGATGACCAGAAACCACCGCCACCTGCTGCTGCTGCTCGGCCTGGGCGCGGCCGCGCTGATCTGGGCCACCTTCCCGCCGTCCGAGATCGCCCTGTCCGATGCCTGCACCCCCCTGCCCGGCCCGGCGCAATGGTCCTCGGTGCTCTATTCCGGCCCGTTCTGGCGCCGCCAGCTCGCCGCCGTCGAGGCGGAACAGCTCGACCTGCTGTCCTACCCCGCCCGCCGCGCCCGGCTTGAGGCCGAGGCCGAGACGGCCCGCCGCCTCAGCCCGATCGAAAGCAAGATGGAGCGCCTGTCGCAGGGACAGGGCGAGGACCCCGCCGTCAAGGAACGCCAAGAGGCCGAACGCCACGCCGCCCGCCTCAAGCGGGCAATCTGGCTGACCGAGTGCGCCGGGCGGATCCATCAGAGGCTGAACGAGTAGCGGGGCTGCCGCCCCGCGCCCCGCCTGGAGGCTTCCGCCTCCAGACCTCCCCTTTTTTTATCGATGAAAACAAAGGGGGTCCGGGGCATCGCCCCGGCCGGGCCCGCGGGCGGAAGCCCGCGCAGCTTTACGGCTTCGTCACACCACGGCGAGATCGAGCGCGGCGGCCATCAGGGCGCGGGTATAGGCGGTGGCCGGGGCGGCGAACAGGCGCTCGGCCGGGCCGGATTCGACCACCTTGCCGTCCTTCATCACCACCAGATGGTCGGCCAGGGCGCGGACCACCCGCAGATCGTGGCTGATGAACAGGTAGGCCAGGGCGTGGCGGGCCTGGAGGTCGCGCAGCAGGGTGACGATCTGGGCCTGGACCGAGACGTCGAGCGCGCTGGTCGGCTCGTCGAGCACGAGAAACGCCGGTTTCAGCACCAAGGCGCGGGCGATGGCGATGCGCTGGCGCTGGCCGCCGGAGAATTCGTGCGGGTAGCGGTCGGCCACCGCCGGATCGAGCCCGACCTCCTCCAGCGCCGCGGCGATCAGGCGGCGGCGTTCGGCGCGGTCGCGGGCCAGACCGTGGACCTCCAGCCCCTCGCCGACGATCTGCTCGACCGACAGGCGCGGGCTGAGCGAGCCATAGGGGTCCTGGAACACCATCTGCATCTGCCGCCGCAGCGGGCGCAGCTCGGCCGCGCCCAGCCGCTCGATCGGCTGGCCGGCGAAGCGGATCGTCCCCTCGGACTTCAGCAGCCGCAGCAAGGCGAGGCCGAGGGTGGTCTTGCCCGAGCCGGATTCGCCGACCACCCCGACGGTCTGGCCGCGCCGCACCGCCAGCGACACCCCGTCCACCGCCTTGACATGGCCGGTGACGCGGCCGAACAGGCCGCCGCGCCGGGGAAACCACACCTTGACCGTGTCGGCGGCGATCACCTCGGGAGCATCGGCGGCCGGGGTCAGCGGCTGGCCGCCCGGCTCGGCCGCCAGCAGCTTGCGGGTGTAATCGTGACGGGGGGCGGCGAACACCTCTCCGACCGCGCCGGTCTCGACGATCGCGCCGTCCTTCATCACGCAGACCCGGTCGGCCAGCTTGCGGACGATGCCGAGATCGTGGGTGATGAACAGCAGCGCCATCCCCAGCCGGGCCTGAAGATCCTTCAGCAGGGCGAGGATCTGGGCCTGGATCGTCACGTCGAGCGCGGTGGTCGGCTCGTCGGCGATCAGCAGATCGGGGCCGTTGCCCAGCGCCATCGCGATCATCACCCGCTGGCGCTGGCCGCCCGACAATTCATGCGGCAGGGCGTCGAGCCGGCTGGCCGGGTCGGGAATGCCGACCAGGGTCAGCAATTCGATCACCCGCGCCCGCAGCGCCGCGCCGCGCAGGCCCTGATGCAGCGCCACCCCCTCGCCGACCTGCCGCTCGATCGAATGCAGCGGGTTGAGCGAGGTCATCGGTTCCTGGAACACCATCGCCACCCGGCCGCCGCGCACCCGGCGCAGCACCGGCTCGGACGCGCCGACCAGCTCGGTGCCGTCGAGGCGGATGCTGCCGTGGGGATGGCGGGCGCGGGGATAGGGCAGCAATTGCAGGATCGACAGCGCGGTGACCGACTTGCCCGAGCCGGATTCGCCGACCAGGGCCAGGGTTTCGCCGCGCGCCAGGGTGAAGGAGACGCCGCGCACCGCCGCGACGCTCCCGGCGCCCTGACCGAAGGTCACGGCCAGATCTTCGACCGCCAGCAGCGGCGCGGAAGCGGACTGGGTCATCAGTGGGTCTTCCTTGGATCGAAGGCATCGCGCACCGCCTCGCCGACGAACACCAGCAGCGACAGCAGCAGCGCCACCACCACGAAGCCGGTCAGGCCGAGCCAGGGCGCCTGGAGGTTCTCCTTGCCCTGGCGCAGCAGATCGCCGAGCGAGGCCGAGCCGGGCGGCAGCCCCAGCCCGAGGAAATCGAGCGCGGTCAGCGACACGATCGAGGCGCTGAGGATGAAAGGCAGGAAGGTCAGCGTCGCCACCATCGCGTTGGGCAGGACGTGGCGCAGCATGATGCGGCGGTCGTTCATCCCCAGCGCGCGGGCGGCGCGGACATAATCGAAATTGCGCGCCCGCAGCACCTCGGCCCGCACCACCCCGACCAGACTGGTCCAGGAGAACGCCACCAGCACCAGCAGCAGGGTCCAGAAGCCGGGGGTGATGATCGAGGCGACGATGATCAGCACCAGCAGCTCGGGCAGCCCGCCCCACACCTCAAGGAAACGCTGCATCAGCAGGTCGGTCCAGCCGCCGAAATAGCCCTGCACCGCCCCGGCGGTGACCCCGATCAGCGCGCTGGCCACCGTCAGGGCCAGCCCGAACAGAATCGACTGCCTGAGCCCATAGATCAGCCGCGCCAGCACGTCGCGGCCCTGATCGTCGGTGCCGAGCCAGTTGCCGTGACCGGGCGGGGCGGGATGGGTGCCGCCGCGATCGAAATTGATCGCCTGGTAATCGAACCGCACCGGCGGCCACAGCGCCCAGCCATGGGCGGCGATGTTGGCGGCGAGCACCGGGTCGCGGTAATCGGCATAGGTGGCGAAATCGCCGCCGAAGGTGGTCTCGGGATAATCCTTCAGCACCGGCGCGTAGAGCGCCCCGTCATAGGCGACCAGGATCGGCCGGTCGTTGGCGATCAGCTCGGCGCAGAGGGTCAGGGCGAACAGGGCGAGGAAGATCCACAGCGACCAGAACCCACGCCGGTTGCGGCGAAAGGCGGCGAGGCGGCGGCGATCGAGCGGGGTCAACGTGACCATGACGCCCCCGCAACCAGGGAGCGGGATCCAAGGGCCTTGCGGCCCTTGGCGGGTGCGGGCAGCGCCCGCTTCTTTTCTTGCTGCACCATCCTTACGCCCCCCGCGCCGAGAAATCGATCCGGGGATCGACCCAGTGCAGGGTCAGATCGCTGATCAGATTGAGCCCCAGCCCGAGCAGGCTGAAGGCGTAGAGGGTGCCGAACATCACCGGATAATCGCGGTTGATCACCGCCTCGAAGCCGAGCAGGCCGATGCCGTCGAGCGAGAAGATGATCTCGACCAGCAGCGAGCCGGTGAACAGGATCGCCACCAGGGCGCGGGGGAAACCGGCGATGATCAGCAGCATGGCGTTGCGGAAGACATGGCGGTACAGCACCTGCCGCTCGCTCAGCCCCTTGGCCCGGGCGGTGACGACGTATTGCTTGCCGATCTCGTCGAGGAAGGCGTTTTTGGTCAGCATGGTCAGGCTGGCGAAGCCGCCGACCACCAGGGCGGTGACCGGCAGCACGAGGTGATGGGCGTAATCGAGCAGCCGCGCCCCCAGCGGCGCCGTTTCCATCCCGACCCCGGTCAGCCCGCGCAGCGGAAACCAGGAAAAATAGCTGCCGCCGGCAAACAGCACGATCAGCAGGATGGCGAACAGGAAGCCGGGCACGGCATAGCCGACGATCACCGCCCAGGAGGTGGCGAGGTCGAAGCGCGAGCCGTCGCGGGTGGCCTTGGCGATGCCGAGCGGGATCGACACCAGATAGATGATCAGGGTGCTCCACAGCCCGAGCGACACCGACACCGGCATCTTCTCGATCACCAACTGGGTCACCGGCACGTCGCGATAGAAGCTCGACCCGAATTCGAAGTGCAGATAATGCCCCATCATCAGCCAGAACCGCTCGGCCGGGGGCTTGTCGAAGCCGAATTGCCGCTCGATGTCCTTGACGAAGGCCGGGTCGAGCCCCTGGGCGCCGCGATAGGCCCCGCCGGGACCGGCATCGGGCCCGGCGCGGACACGCCCGCCGGCCTCGCTGCCGCCGGCGCCGGAGACGCGGGCGGCGGCATCGACCGCGCTGCCCTGGACCTTGGCCAGCATCAGCTCGACCGGACCGCCCGGGGCGAACTGGGCCACCATGAAATTGACCAGCATGATGCCGAACAGGGTGACCGGGATCAGCAGCAGCCGGCGCAGGGTGTAGGCGATCATTTCGCCGCGGCCTCGCGCGCCCACCACGCCATCGGCTGGATGCCGGCGGCGGGCACGGCTTCGGGCCGGCCGAACTTGTCCCACCACGCCACCCGATCGACCCCGAGATGCCATTGCGGGATGACGTAATGATTCCACAGCAGCACCCGGTCGAGGGCGCGGCAGCGCGCCACCAGGGTTTCGCGGTCGGGGGCGGCGATGATCGCCGCGACCAGGGCATCGACCGCCGGGTTCTTGATCCCGGCCAGATTCTGCCCGCCGACCGCGTCGGCGGCGGCGCTGCCCCAGAAGCTGAACTGTTCGTTGCCGGGCGACTGGGATTGCGGCCAGACCTGCACCACCATGTCAAAATCATAATGGTCGGTGCGGTTCTTGTACTGGGCGGTATCGACCACCCGGACCCGGGCCTCGATCCCCAGCCGTTCGAGATTGCGGGCAAACGGCAGCGCGATCCGCTCCCACACCGGCTGGACCAGCAGGATCTCGAACACGAACGGCTTGCCGTCCTTGTCGACCAGCTTGCCGTTCTCGACCCGCCAGCCGGCGGCTTCGAGCAGCCGCATCGCCGCGCGCAGATTGGCGCGGATGTTGCCGTCGCCCTCGGTCACCGGCAACTGGAACGGGGTGGTGAACAGCTCGGCCGGCAGCTTGTCGCGCAGCGGCTCCAGCACCTCCAGCTCCTTCGGTCCGGGCAGGCCGGTCGCCGCCATTTCCGAGTTGGCGAAGAAGCTGGTGGAGCGGCGGTACTGGCCATAGAACAGGGTCTTGTTGGTCCATTCGAAATCGAAGGCCAGCCCCAGCGCCTCGCGCACCCGGCGATCCTGGAACAGCGGACGGCGCAGGTTGAAGGCATAGGCCTGCATCCCGGCCGGACGCTGGTTGGGGAAGATCTCCTTGCGGCCGTGCCCGTCCTTCAGCGCCGCCCAGTCCTGGTAGCCGGTGGCCCATTTCTTGGCCTCGTTCTCCAGCCGCCAGTCGTAATCGCCGGCCTTGAACGCCTCCAGCGCCACCGTGGTATCGCGATAGCTGTCGTAACGGATCCGGTCAAAATTATAGAGGCCGCGCCGCACCGGCAGGGTGGCGCCCCAATAGGTCCTGACCCGCTCCCAGGTGATGGTGCGGCCGGGTTCGAACGCCCCGGCCTTGTAAGGGCCGCTGCCCAGCAGCGGTTCCAGGGTGGTGGCGGCGAAGTCGCGCCCCTTCCACCAATGCGCCGGCAGCACCGGCAGCTGGCCGAGGATCAGCGGCAGTTCGCGGTTGTCGCCCGGCTTGAAGCTGAAGCGCACCTTCAGCGCGCCCAGCTTCTCGACCTTGTCGACCGCGGCGTAATAGAAGCGGTAGCGGGGATGGCCCTTGGCCTTGAGGGTGTTGAAGGAAAACACCACATCATCGGCAGTGACCGGCTTGCCGTCGTGCCAGCGCGCCTCAGGCCGCAGGGTGAAGATCACCCAGGAGCGGTCGGGCGGCACCTCGACGCTTTCGGCCAGCAGGCCATATTCGGAAAACGGCTCGTCGGCGGATTCGACCATCAGGGTCTCGAACGGCAGGTCGGCCCCGCCGGGGACCTCGCCCTTGACGATGAAGGGATTGAGCGAGTCCCAGCCGCCGATCTCGGCCAGACGCAGCGTGCCGCCTTTCGGCGCCGAGGGGTTGACGTAGTCAAAATGAGTGAAACCAACGGGATATTTCGGTGCGCCGTGCATCGCCAGCCCATGCACCGGCGCGGCGAGGGCGGGGACGCAGAGGACGAACCACAGCATCAGGCACCAGGCGGACAGGCGGGGCATGCAGGCTCCATCGGCGGCGGGGGGTGGGCAAGTGTGGCCGCATTAACCGTCGAGGGCAAGCGGCGGTGATAAAGCGACGTTGACGGAACGCCGCCCGACTGCGACCATGGCCGGCGAGAGGGGACATGCTGTTGAATTCCATGAGCGCGGACGCCGACACTTCTCCCCCACCCGCCACCGAATCGAATGTCTTCGCCACGCTGCGCGGGGGGGGCCGCATCTGGGCCCTGGGAGCGATCCGGGGCCAGCGGGCGCGGCTGCGCGCGCTGCACGCCCGCCTCGCCGCCGAATGCAAGCCGGGCGATCAGGTGATCTATCTCGGGGATTATCTCGGCCACGGCCCCGAGGTGATCGAGACGATCGACGAATTGCTGCTGTTCCGCCGCGCCTTCATCGCCCGGCCCGGGGTCGGGCTCGACGACATCGTCTATCTGCGCGGGATTCAGGAGGAGATGTGGCAGAAGCTGCTCCAGCTCCAGTTCGCCCCCAATCCGGCCGAGGTGCTGCGCTGGATGCTGTCGCAGGGGGTCGGCCCGTCGATCGCCGCCTATGGCGGCTCGATCGAGGAGGGGCTGGCCTGCGCCCGCGACGGCACCCTGGCCCTGACCCGCTGGACCGCGCAGCTGCGCCAGACCATGCGCCAGTTCGACGGCCATGCCAGCCTGCTGACGGTGCTGAAGCATGCCGCCTTCACCGACGACAACCTGCTGCTGTTCTGCCATGCCGGGCTCGACCCGCGCCGGCCGCCCTCGGGCCAGGGCGACGCGTTCTGGTGGGGCTCGTCGGCCTTCGCCACCCTGGCCGAGCCCTATTTCGGCTTCAAGCTGGTGGTGCGCGGCGCCGACCATCGCCAGGGCGGGGTGACGGTGGGGGCGCATGTGGTGACGCTCGATTCCAACGCCGGTCGGGGCGGGCCGCTGACCGCCGCCTGCTTCGGGTCGGACGGCAACATCCTGCAACTGGTCGAGGCCTGAGCGCGATGCCCCGCCGCCGGCCGCCCTGCCCGCCGCTTCCCGCCGCCGCCGCGCCCGCTCTGGCGGGTCCGGTGCGCTGACGCGGCGGGGACGGCGGGTCGTGGTGGTGTCGCTGCGCTCGCCGGCCCGGATCGACGGCACCCGGATCGAGGCGGGACGTGTCCCCGGCCGGTTCATTCCCTGGCGGCGCCCCCGCCACCCCCCCTTGTTCACCGGGGCTCCGATGCGAGACAGCGTAGACCGAGACAACGGTGACGGCCTCCTCCCCGTCCAGCACGCCTACACCATCCCCTGCCCCAGCTTTTTCCGCGATCAGGTCACGGCGCTGGCGGCACGGCGCGGGGTCGGGGTCGCCGACCTCGCCCACGCGGTGCTGCTGACCCTGCCCGGGGCCGAGATCGCCCGCTTCCCCGATCCGGGCGAGCCGGCGGCGCACGATCTCGACCTCGACCTCGTCATGCTGGCCGCCGGGCCGGGCGCCGCCCATCCCTGGCGCGACCGGCCGCATCTGGAGATCCGGCTGGCGCCCGGCTTCGACGTCGCCACCCTGCGCCGCGCCCTGGCGCTGGCGCTGGCGCTCGACGAGGGCGCGCTGCGGCTGCGGCTGGAGGATCCGTCGCTGCCGGTGCCGGTGGCGCCGCCGCCGGAAGCGACCTATCCGCTGGTCGAGCGGCGCCAGGGCTGGCGCGAACAGGCCCAGACCCTGGCCGCGCTCAGCGAGGAGAACGAGGAATTGCGGGCGATCGTCGGCGTGCTGACCTTCGAGCCGCTGCCCGGCGGGGTGCGCACCCGCGAGGAGGCGCTGCACGTGCTGGGCTTCCCGCCGGGGGCGATGCCCGACCAGCGCACCATCCGCGCCAAGTTCCGCATGCTGGCCACCATCCACCACCCCGACAGCCGCCATGGCAGCCATCAGCGGATGAGCCAGCTCAACGCGGCGATCGCGCTGTTGCGGTTCGGCTGACCCGCTCCCCCCGCCCAAGGAGACCCCCGACGATGCGTTTCGCCACCTTCCTCGACGCCGACGGCCGTTCCGGGCTGGCGGTGACCCGCGACGGCACCGATTTCCACGGCTGGCGCGAGGACGACCCCGCCTATCCCGGCTCGCTCGACGACCTGATCCAGGGCGAGGCCGACCTCGCCGAGATCGCCGACGCCGCCGCGACGGCGGCGCGGATCGACCTCGACGCCGTCACCCTGGCCCCGCCGCTGCGCCGGCCGGGCAAGATCCTCTGTGTCGGGCTCAATTACGCCGACCATGCCCGCGAGACCGGGCGCCAGCCGCCCGACTACCCCACCCTGTTCGTCCGCTTCCCCTCGACCCTGGTCGGGGCCGGCGCGGCGCTGGTGCGGCCCCGCGCCTCGATCCAGCTCGATTACGAGGGCGAGCTGGTGGCGGTGATCGGCCGGGGCGGCCGCCACATCCCGCGCGACCGGGCGCTGGAGCATGTCGTCGCCTATTCGATCTTCAACGACGCCTCGGTGCGCGACTATCAGGCCAAGGCGTCGCAATGGACCATGGGCAAGAATTTCGACGCCACCGGCGGATTCGGCCCGTGGCTGGTCACCGCCGACATGCTGCCGCCGGGCGCCGCCGGACTGCGCATCCGCACCCGGCTGGCCGGGGCGGTGGTGCAGGAAGCCAACACCGACGACATGATCTTCGACCTCGCCACCCTGATCGAGCGGATCAGCGAGGTGATGACCCTCGCCCCCGGCGACCTGATCGTCACCGGCACCCCGCCCGGAGTCGGAATCGCCCGGACCCCGCCGCTGTTCATGAAGCCGGGCGACCTGTGCGAGGTCGAGATCGAGCGGATCGGCCTGCTGCGCAATCTGGTGGTGGCCGAAGGCTGAAGCGCACGAAGACGGCCGGCCCGTTTTGTTGAACGCGTTCCGTCGATATGGCGGGCAGAATGCCGTCTCATCTCGGGTTTCGAGCTGATGTGGGCTCCGCCCACCCCCGCCAAGGGCCGCAAGGCCCTTGGAACCCTTTGATGGTCGGGCGCGGAACCGGCCGGTCAGCTTGGGCGCGGGGATTGGTCGCGCGAAGGGCCTTCCCCCCCTTAAAATGCCGACGGGACGCGAATTGAGCCCATTGAAAAATAAAGTTAAAATTGACGACATCCCCGCCCGGCCCCCGGGGCATCCGCCGCAGCCACAGCATAGAATCGATCGAATTCCACCCGCAACAGGCGGCACCCAAGACCTTGCCCCCTGCCGGACAAACACCCGTGAAAAGAGAGAAGACCAGACAGCCCCCGCCCGCGCGACACATTTTGTGCCTGTTTTGCCAAGGCCCAGTGGAAATCGACTCTTCGTTTTTGCGCGCGGATCGATGATAGTTAGCCCCGAGCAACGGCGACCTGACCGATCGGGGTGAATCGGTCGGGCACGTCGGACCGGAAATGGCGGGGGAGTACGGGCGTGATGCGGCGGAGCGGAACACGGTTGCCTCGGACGGGCGGCAACCGGGCGGTGGCGGCGCTGGTCGTGGCGGCCACCCTGGCGGCGGGCCTGCCCGCCACGGCGCAGCCGGCCGGGCCGGAACAGGTCCGCGAGAGCGAACGGCGGGTGCAGGAGCAGATCCAGGCCAACGAGGCCGCCGCCCGCGCCGCGATGCAGGACGCGCTGTCCGGCGGCGGGGAAGAGGTCACCTGGGAGCAGGTCCGCCAGCATCCCGACGATCCGGCGATCAACGCCGCCTGGGTCCGTCAGCAGATCCGGCGCGGCAACCTGCTCGGGGCCGAAACCGCGCTGGAACGGCTGCTGCTGGTCCATCCCGACGCGGCCGAGGTGCGGCTGGTGCATGCGCTGGTGCTGCTCCGCCTCGACGACAAGGTCACCGCCAGGAGCGAGCTGGAGGCGATCGACCCGGCCCAGCTCAGTCCGGACCTGCGCCGCGAGCGCGCCCAGGCGCTGGAGGAGATCGAGCGGCGCACCCAGCGGCTGCATCAGAGCGTCACCCTGACCCTGGGCGGCCATTACGACGACAATCGCAACGCCAGCCCGACCTCGGGCAACATCCTGATCAACGATCTGAGCTTCACCCTGCAGGGCAGCGCGCAGAAACGCAGCGACTGGGGCAAGCTGGCCCAGACCGCCTATGATTTCGACTATGATCTCGGCACCGACCCCCGGCTGTCGGTCTATGGCAGTCTGGCGGTGATGGGCGACCGCCAGTCGGCGTTGCAGGTCTACAACACCGTCAACGGCGGCGCCACCGGCGGCCTGCGCTATGCCGACGGCCCGATCAAGGCCCAGGTCGGGCTGATCTGGGCCAGCATGGCGATGAACGACGATTACTATCTCAGCGATTACGGCATCACCGGCTCGGTCAGCTACCGCCTCGCCGAGGGGTGGGAGGCGATCAGCAGCCTGCGGGTCGAGAAGCAGGTGTTCCACGACATCTCCGCCGACCCCACCGCCACCGACAGCAGCGGCATCCTCGCCACGATGTGGGGGGGCGTGCAGTGGCACCCGACCCCGGCGCACACCATCGCGCTGAGCCTCGGGGCCAGCCGCCGCAACGCCGCCACCGAATACATGTCCAACACCCGCCGCGCGGTGCGGCTGGGCGACACCTGGCTGCTGGGGGCGGGCCAGTTCGTGACGCTGACCGGCGAACTGGGCGCCGCCGCCTATCACGCCCCCAACCCGACCTTCAGCACCCAGCCCCGCCGCGACAATGACAGCCGGGTGTCGCTGACCTACGGCGTCCCGCTCGGCACCGTCACCAGCCTGTTCGGCACCGAGGCGCCCGACCAGATCAGCGACATCGTCGCCTCGGTCAGCGCCGAGCACTACCACATGCAATCGACCCTGACCAACTACACCTATTCCAACATCCGCACCCAGGCCTTGCTGTCGAAACGATGGGAGTTCTGATCATGGCGCCCCGTCCCCTGCTCGCCACCGCCGCCGCCCTGACCGCGCTGGCCGCGCCGCTGGCCCCGGCCCACGCCCAGATCGCCGCCGGGACCGGCGTCCAGATCGGCTCGGCCGGCGGGGTGCATGGCGAGGTCCAGCTCGCCGCCGCCAGCTTCGACGCCAGCAACCGCGCCATCGGCCACCGCATCGGCAGCGGCGAGCCGATCTATCAGGGCGACCTGATCGCCACCGGGCCGGGCGGCGGGCTCCAGGTGCTGCTGGTCGACCAGACGGTGTTCTCGATCGGCGAGAATGCGCGGATGACCATCGACGCGCTGAATTTCGACCCGGCCAGCAGCGACGGCAAGATCGACTTCAACGTCGAACAGGGCAGCTTCCGCTTCGTCAGCGGCCAGATCGCCGCCGCCCACCCGGAAAACGTCACCATCCGCATCCCGGAAGGCTCGATCGGCATTCGCGGCACCATCGTCGGCGGCGTGGTCGGTCCGGGCGCGACCCTGGTCGCCCTGCTCGGCCCCGGCGGCGACAACAATGGCGGCGCCCGCAACGGCGCGATCGTGGTCACCACCCCGGGCGGCACGGCCGAGATCAGCCGCGCCGGCTTCGCCACCCTGGTCAGCGTCGGGGCCCCGCCGACGCCGCCGGCCCCGCTGACCCCGGGCCAGATCCAGCAGCTCAACCGGGCGGCGCGGCCGGGCGGCGGTGCCGCATCGGGCGGCAGCGGCGGTCAGGGTCCGTCGGCCGCCAGCGCCAGCGGCCAGGCGACCGCCGCCGGCCACGACACGGTCAACATCATCACCAGTTCCGACCCGGTCCGACTGGATGGCGACGACATCGGCCACGTCATCAGCACCGGCAAGCAGGTGCTGGTGGTCCGGGACGAACAGACCCCGCTCAAAACCCTGGCCGCGGTCGGCGGCGGCACGATCACCGCCCTGGAATTCTCGATCGCCTCGGGCTCCGCGCAGGCCAGCGACACCTATTACGAATGCAGCTGCACCGCCAGCGACGTCTCCACCAGAAACAGCTACAGCTTCAGCTACACCAGTGACGGGCTGATTCTTCAAGACAGCTCCGCTTCCGACCCCTACGCTCCCTATTGGCTGTTGCTCGACAGCGAGACCGGCGGGGTGCGGCGCTACTCCACCGGCGGCGATGCCTATTGGATGACGATCTACGATTACGCCAACGCGTCCGGGCTGTCCTATTCGACCTACGGGACGTGGCGCAAGAAGGATAACGCGCCGGAGGATTATTATTTCGGCACGTTCTGGGCGGGCGTGGTGACCCCGGCGACGCAGATGCCCACGTCCGGCACCGCCACCTATAACGGCGGCGCCGCCGGCTATCTGGCCGCGAACTATACCAAGGTCGCCAGCATCACCGGCACCGCGGTGCTGACGGCCAATTTCAGCAGTGGGACGATTGCCGGCACCCTGAACTTCAACAGCGCGAGCAACCCCATCATCTCCACCATCACCTCCGGCGAAATCAGCAGCGTGACCGTCGCGCTGGACTCGGCCAGCTTCAAGGGCGGCAACAGCTTCACCGGCACCGCCAGCCTGAGCAGCGCCGGCGTCACCAGCACCAGCGGCAGCTACACCGGCACGTTCTACGGCACCTCGGCGGCCGAGGTGGCCGGCGGCGCCCAGGTCAGGGGCACCACCACCACCAACAGCATGCCGGTCACCGTTACCGCCGCCTACGGCGCCAAGAAATAGGGCGGCGCCGTTCCACTCAGCGTTTGCCGCCGCCGGAACCGGGGCGGAAGGCGGCGAACAGGCGGCGGGTGAAGGCGGCGACCTCGGGCAGCGGGGTGTCGGCGCCGAGCCCGAAGCCCCGGGCCCGCTCGACCACCTTGGCGACATAATCGAGCGTGCTGCGGCCGCCGAAGGCGTGGCTGAACGCCTCGGCCCCGATCCGCTCGTGCGCCACCAGCATCAGCACCGTCAATTGTTCGGGGCCGAGGTCGAGTTCCTCCATCAGCAGCCGCGCCGGCCGCCCGGCCACCTCGGCCAGCACCCGGTTGAGCCGCACCGTCTGATCGGGCGAGGCCGGCGAGGACAGCACCCCCCGCACCGCCGGATCGAGCAGGATCGGCGCGAACACCTCGCTGCGCAGCCGCTTGAGATCGGGGCTGAAACAGCGCAGCAGGCGGGCGCGGCGATCGCCCGCTGCCGCTGGCGGCGGCGGGGCGCCGGGGCGGGACGGGGCGGTCAGCGGCGACGACACCGGACCGGCCTCGAGCAGGGTCGAGGGCGGCGGCGGTTCCTGGGGATTCTCCCGCAGCCGGCGGATGTCCTCGACCGCGCGGTATTCGAGGATGCGGGCCCCCAGCTGGCGGACCAGTTGCGGCGACAGGGTCGAATATTCCGGCACCAGCGGCACCTGCCAGTCGTGGCGCAGGTAATCCTTGAAGGCGTCATACAGCGCCTCGCCCCGGCTGCGCGCCGCCCCGGCCTCGCGGCCCTGGGCGGTCAGCAGCCGCCCCAGCCGGCGGATCAGGCCGTCCTGGCGCACCGGGCGGTACTGCGCCGGCGGCGGCGGCCCCGGGCGCAGCGGACGCGACAGCCCGTCGAGCCGGCGGCGGAACTGCCGCTTGGCGCAGGTGCGGACCAGCATCGCCACGATGTCGTCGAGCGACCGCCCGCAGGCCAGCAGCGCATCGGCCTGGGTCACCGGGACATTGTGGCGATCGACCAGCAGGGCGCGGAACCGCTCGGGATCGGCGCGGAAGGCGCGGAAACAGCGGTCGAGCAGATCGGGATCGTCGAGCACCCGTTCGAGCACGCCGCGCCGGGGCAGCTTCTTCAGTTCTGGAACGAGGTGGGACAACACCTCGGCCACCGGCCCCTCGAGGGTGAGGTTGATCCGGCGAATCATCTGGGTGCGGGAGGCAACGGGCGGGCGCGGCATCAGCTTTTCCGACGGCGGTCCTCGGCGGGAGTCGATCGATCAACAGTACGGGAGCCGTCGGGCCGGCGAAACAGGAAAGCGGGCCGGTCGCCCCCCGGCAAGAGTCACGGCCCCGCCCTCCCGAACGTCATCCCCGCCACGCCGGGCGGCCGACCGTTTTCCCCGCCCGCGCCGGGGCGGCGCCCAAAAACCGAGCTTTTCCCACGCCTTGCCCATCGGATGCCCCCCGCGAAAACCACCAACGGAGGAACAGTCCTCGCAGGATTTTCCACAATTTTGGAACAACTTCAAGCAAATCCCGACGACTTTCGGGCGCGACGCGACCCTTTTGAGTTGACCGAACCACCTCGCAATGACATACAAAAAGACAAAGCGCAAAGGAAACCGGTGCCGTCTCGGGCTGATATATTAGCCGTGCCTTTCCAAGGACCTGCCGACCAAGCTCGACCCCGTCCCGACACCCTCGTCAATATTTTATTAACTTTTAACGGACTCCCGGTGCCGGACGCCGGGCCGCCGGAAATGATCCGTGGAGTGGGGGAAAACATCATGAGCTCGACCGACGTCATGATCGATCAGACCGTCCGCCTGAAATTCCTGGCGATCGACGAGGCGACCCGCGCCGCCCTGCGCGAGTTCCGGCCGATTCTCGACAAGACGATCGACCCGATCCTCGCGAAGATCTACGACAACATCGACCAATTCGGCGCCGCCGCCGCGCTCTACGCCCGGATGGGCGATTACGAGACGATCAAACAGGGCCAGCGCCGGCATTTCATCGACTTCCTGTTCACCGGCACGTTCAGCGACGATTATTTCGCCAACGTGATCAAGGCGGCCCGGGCCCGGCAGCAGATCGGGCTGGAACCGCGCTGGTATCTCGGCAGCTACAGCGTGATCATGCAGGGGATCAACGAGGTGGCGGTGCGGACCTATCGCTGGCGGCCCGAGCGGCTGGCCTTCGTGCTGGCGGCGATCAACCGGGCGATGATGCTCGACATCGACCTCGCCATCAGCGTCTACATCCAGGCCAGCCGCGACAGCGCCGCCGCCCTGCTCGGCCAGCACGCCGAGACCTTCGAACGCGACGTGTCGGGCACCGTCGGCGCGGTGGCCTCGGCCGCCACCCAGATGCGCGCCACCGCCCACGCGATGGGCGCCACGGTCGATCACGCCACCCGCCAGGCCAACGAGGTGCGCGACGCCGCCCAGCTCGCCTCGACCAGCGTGCAGACCGTCGCCTCGGCCACCGAGGAACTGTCGGCCTCGATCCTGGAAATCAGCCAGCAGGTCAACCAATCCTCCCAGGTCGCCCAGGCGGCGGTGGCCGAGGCCGAGCGCACCAACGCGCTGGTCCAGGGCCTCAACGAGGCGGCGGCGCGGATCAGCGACGTGGTCCGCCTGATCACCGACATCGCCAGCCAGACCAACCTGCTGGCCTTGAACGCGACGATCGAGGCGGCGCGGGCCGGCGACGCCGGCAAGGGCTTCGCGGTGGTGGCGGGCGAGGTCAAGACCCTGGCCAACCAGACCGCGCGGGCGACCGAGGAGATCTCGCAGCAGATCGCCTCGGTGCAGAGCGCCACCCGCGACGCGGTCGAGGCGATCGGGACCATCGGCGGCACCATCAACCGCATCAACGAGATCACCGCCACCATCGCCGCGGCGGTCGAGGAACAGGGGGCGGCGACACAGGAAATCTCGCGCAGCGTCCAGGGCGCGGCCGAGGGCACCCGCACCGTCAGCACGATCATCGTCGCGGTGTCCGACACCGTCGGCCAGACCGGTCAGGCGGCGCAGGAGGTGCTGACGGCGTCGGATCAGCTGTCGGAACGCTCGGTCGATCTGTCGCGCAAGGTCGATGCCTTCGTCACCCACATCCGCGCCGCCTGATCCGGCCCGCCGCCCGGGGCGGCGTCGGTCATGGCGCCGCCCTCAGCCGGTCGAAGCCGGCCAGCATCGCCTCGACCGCCACCGACTGGATCGCCGCGCCGGATTCGACCGCGGCACGGTCGAGTCCCGGGGCGGTCGGCAGCACCAGTTCGTGGCGGCAGCCATTGACCGGCGCGAACACCGACAGGGCGCAGAAGGCTGATTCCGGGATCAGCGCGCCGTTATCGGCCAGCAGCGGCGCCGGAATGTGGCCGATCTCGCAGATCGGCAGCCGCATCGCGGCGGCGAGATGCTTGCCGCCGGAATCGACCCCGATCAGCGCGGCGCAGCGGCCGAGCAGGCAGGCCTGCTCGCTGATGGTCAGCAGCCGGGTCAGATCGACCGCGCCGCCGCGCCCGATCTCGTAGGGCTGCTGGCCGATCAGCAATGGGATGTAGCCGCGCGCCACCAGCCCGGCGATCAGCCCCTCGACCTGGGCCAGCGACAGGCGGCGACTGGGATCGGTGCCGGCGCAATGCAGCGCCACCAACCCGCGCCCCGGCAGCGGATCGGGAAAGATCGCCCGAAACCGCTGCCGCGCGAACGGCGTGAAGAACACCGCGTAATCCTCGGTGCGATAATCGACGCCGTAGACCGCGCGGAAGAAGATCGACTGGTACTGGGCGATGTGCGGCAGCACCGGCCGGTCGAGCAGGTCGGTGAAATAGCGGTTGGATTGGTAGAAGGGCAGGATCCAGTGCTGCTGGCGAAAGCCGATCTTGCGCAGTGCCGTCAGCCGGGAGACCACCAGCCCGGACAGGCTGAGCTGGTGCGGATCGGGATCGTAGAGATAATCGAATACCGTCTCGCGCAACTCGCCCAGCGCGTCGTCGATCACCCCGAAATCGAAGCCCCAGTCCTGGAACGCCCCAGCCAGCTCGGGCGCCGCCACCCAGGCGTTGATATAGGGATTGTGGGCGTAGAGATCCTCGACATGGCGCGGCGCCAGCATGGTGATGTGGGCATCGGGTTCGAGCCGGCGGATCTGCCGCAGCGCGTCGGAAAAGATGATGTGATCGCCGACCCCGCCATAGCGCAGGATCAGGATGCGTTTCAGCTCGGGCACGACGAACCCCCTTCGGCCGACGATTGTTCCGGTATCCGCCAGCCCCCCGGGGGACGTCAACCAAAAGAGCGGGCGCCGCGCGGGCTTGCCGGCCACCAAACGGATCATTGCAAAGGGCGACCGGTATGACACCACTCAACGGGACAGGATCCTGACGAACTGCCGCTCAACCGTTTCCGCATCGGGGAAAAGTCCCTCCCGCATCCAGGCGGCAGCGCGGTAGGGATGGGCGACCACCAACCGGGCGGCGGCGGTTCCGACGACGGCGATCTTGCCTTCCTCCAGCACCCGGCTCTTGCTTCCAATGAAGTCGTCGAAATTGGCGGTGGCCAAAAGGTGGGAGCCACCGGCCAGGGCGGTCTCCACCACATGGGCATCCTCTTCGTCACGCATCGGCATGAGGCCGGTGCCGCCCCGCGTAAGATGGGGCGCCGTAGCCAGCGGCCCAAGGCGGGCATATCCGGCGATAGTCTCGATGACCGGATCCACCGTCTGGCGGCTGATGCCCCAATCCACCTCGAAGACCTTGCGCAGCCGGGTCAGCATGCCCCACGACACCACCAACTGGACCGGGAAATGGCCCGAGTGGCCGCGACGCGCCACCTCAATCAGGGTCTGCGAGGCGGTGCCGGACATGCCCTTGCGATCTGCCAGGAAGGCGGCGCACCAGACGTTGAGGTCAAAGCAAAGATTAAGGATGGGCGGATTCATTCGGTCAGCCGCACCGCCTCGGCCAGGAGGTCATCCTCGTTCTCGCCTTCACCAGCCTTCATCTCGGAGAGGAGTTGACGATGGGCGACCTCCCATTCGGCGTCCAGGGTCTTGCGGGTGATCTCGCGGGCCAGGGCATCCATGTCCATATCCGTCCCCAGCTTCTCGACACGGCGAAACGCGGCGTGCGCCTCGGCGGGCAGCCGGACATAGAATCGCAAGGCCGCCGCCGCGATCTGGGCGGGCGAGCGATCCTCAAGCTGGGCGATCCGCTCGACCACCCCAGCGGTCTTTTCGTCGGCATAAGCCGAGATGGTGCGAGCTGCCATAGCTTCCCCTGTTTCTCCAGTTTCTATAAAATAAGCTCACGTCCGGTCTGGGACAAGCCCCTGAACTCAGGGCCGAAGACCCTCGCCAACCGGGCCAGCCAGGGGAAGGGGTCTCGATATCGCAAGCCCGGAGGGCGGGTGGTCTTGTACACCCTGGGAGACCTTCCGGCCTGGGTGGACTGACGCCGACGCCTGGGGGCCATGGTTCGCCGTGGGGCCCCAGGCTTCCCGCCGAGTCCCCGAGAAAAAAGGACTATGGGCGTATTCACGATTCAAACGCGCAAGGAGATCAGCCGGCTGGCTGCCGCCAATTCACTGAATTTTCCGGGGGAATTTTTGGAGCGGGTGAAGGGAATCGAACCCTCGTCGTAAGCTTGGGAATCTTTCTAGGCCACCCAGGGTTTCAGCCATTTTCACTAATTTTCAATCTTATTCAATGGCTTGCAGTTTCATGGCGTTTCAGAAAACTGCTCTGAGTTTCATAATTCCCGTCCCAGTTTGTCCCTCGCGTCCCAGCCCTAGACAGCCCTCGCTCACGCACTCTGATCTCGCTATTCTACCCTCCCATTGGTCGAGGGTGTGAGAAATGAAGAGAGCCAGCGCGAAGCGCGTATCCGGGGAGGCGTTCCCCGTTACCGGCCAAGAGGCTGATTGCTCCATCGTCACCCGCAATCACCGCGCGGAGTTTGGTGCTTACCGGGATCAGGCACGCACCTCCCCCTTGCTGATGTTGGGCGACGCAAAGGCCGTCCTCCAATCTCTCCCCGATTCGTCCATCGACTTCGCAATGACCTCGCCCCCCTATTGGGGCAAGCGGGAATACGACAATGGCGGGATCGGCCTGGAGGCCGACTACCGGGATTACATTAAGCACCTTGCCGAGGTGTTCGCAGAGATGAAGCGCGTTCTCAAGCCTGAAGGTTCTTTCTGGCTGAACCTGGGCGACACATACAGCGGCAAAGGTTTGGTGGGCATCCCGTGGCGCGTCACTTTCGAGCTTACCGACAACCAAGGCTGGGTACTTCGGAACGATGTTGTCTGGAACAAGCTCAAGGGGGGGATGGATAACAGCAAGGACCGCCTCGCCAATGTCCACGAGAGCCTGTTCCACTTCGTCAAGCAGCCGAAGGGCTACTACTATGACGCTGACGCCATTCGCTCAAAGGCGCGTGAAGCGAAGGTTGTGAACGGCGCGGTGATCTCGGCAACGGGCGTTTCAGGCGTGCGGTACAAGCGTCAGATCGAACTATCGACCGCGCTCACGCCCTCCGAGAAGAAGACCGCGTTTACCGCGCTGGAGCAAATCCTCTCCGACGTTGCCGAGGGCAAGCTGTCTGACTTCCGCATGGTCATCAGGGGGCAGCAGCGAACCACTCATTCCGACAGTGCCAAGGTGTCCGGCAGAGCCAAGGAACTCCTCGACAAGGGCTTCTACTTTCTCAAGTACCACCCGAAGGGAAGCAAGCCGGGAGATGTCTGGGACATCATCCCCGAGGATACCCAAGGCCGCGAGGCTCACTTCGCAGCATACCCCATCGACCTTTGCCGTCGCCCGCTTTTGGCGACCTGCCCCCCAGGGGGGATCGCCCTCGATCCATTCTCTGGAACGGGGACGACACTGGTTGCCGCTCATCTGCTGGGGCGGAAATCAGTCGGGATTGACATCTCGCAACGCTACCTCGAACTCACCCAAGAAAGGCTCAGGTCCACCCCATGAGCAAAGTCGTCGAGCTTTTCGGTCATGCCGCCTGGAATGCCGGTATGGACTGGCCCACTCTGGTTTCCGCCCAGCAGTGTCCGTACCTGAACAAGCGCTGCTATAAAGTGCGCAAGAGCGATCCGGGCATCTCTATCGGCTCTTGTACAGTTACCTACGGATCGCCTCCCGCACCCATCATCATCTGCCCGACGCGGTTGATTGAACGCGGCCAGATTTTCATGGACTGCCTTCATCTGCTGACGCTGCATCAGCCCGGAAATGAACTCCATATCGTTCCCGAGGTATCCATCCCTGGCGGGAGCGTGGATTATTTCTTGGTGTCCGTGGCTCAAGGGCGGGTCAAAGATTTCGTTGGCATCGAACTACAGACACTGGATACCACCGGCACAGTTTGGCCGGAACGGCAGCGTCTGATCAGAGAGCTTGGCCTAACCCCATCCGACGACGCAGAGTTCTCGGACAAAGGGTACAGCATGAACTGGAAAATGACCGCGAAGACCATTCTGGTTCAGATGCACCACAAGGTCCAAACCTTCGAGCACCTGAATAAGAAGCTCGCATTGGTCGTCCAAGATTGCCTTCTCGCCTATATGAGCCGGGAGTTTCGGTTCGATCACCTGAAAAATCCGGCTGTGATCGGCGATTCCATGCATTTCCACGCTTACCAGATGTCTGCCCCGCAGGGAGGGGACCTCCGCCTAAACATGGCCGCTCGCCTGAGCACGGATGCAGATGGCATCGGAGCTTGTCTTGGCTTGCAAGCAGAGCCTCGGGTGGAGCTTGACATCATCATCGCCTCACTTCAGGCAAAGATTTCCCCGGCGACACTGTTCAACCCGGCTTGGCGTGTCTGATGGAGCGAAAGCGTGAACAGAATCGTTGAATTCTATGGCCATACCGTTGGCACTCCGGCGACCGACTGGGCGCGAATTCTCCAAGACGAGAACTGCGATTTCACCACCCAGCGCTGCACGAAGAACAGGAAGAGCAACTCTTCGATCATGATCGGGACATGCTCGGTTCTGCACGGGAAGAAGGCCCCGAAGCCCATTATCATTTGCCCCAGTCGGCTGGCTCAGCAGAAAAAAGTGTTCGTCGCCTGCCTTGGCCTTTTGACAGGTAAACTCCCTGGGGACGAGCTTCACCTCATACCGGAAGTGAAAATCGCGGGGGGAAGCGTGGACTACTTTCTCGTCGCGGCGAGAGGGACGGCTATCATTGATTTCGTTGGCATTGAGCTACAATCGCTGGATACCACGGGAACCATTTGGCCGGAACGTCAACGCTTGGTCCGCGAGTTTGGCATGACTCCATCAGATGACGCCGAAACTGTGGAAAAGGCATGCGGCATCAACTGGAAGCACACCGCAAAAACCACGTTGATGCAAATCCACCACAAGGTCGAAACCTTCCAGAACGTGGGCAAGAAGCTCGTCCTCGTCCTCCAGGACTGCTTGCTGGATTACATGCGGAAAGAGTTTCGCTTTTCGCATTTCAAAGACCCGGCTGATCCCGCACATGCCCTACACATCCACGCCTACAACCTGACCAAACCGCAGGATGCCGGTTACGCGCTTGAGTTGGCGAGAACCGTCAGCACAGATATGGCAGGCATCGCACAGTGTCTGGCCCTCCAAGCGAATGCATGCTGGACACTAGACGACCTACACCGTGTTTTGGCCGAGAAGATGAAAGCCGAAACGAAGATTGGCACGGCGTAACACCTTGACATTGCAGGGGACTTCTTGTAGCCTCCGCTCAGATACGGGAGTCCCCTGCCTCGGCCATCTCAGACCGACAGAAAACTACCTGACTCAGCTAACAACCAACTTCGCAAGCGATAGAGAGCTGGCCGGGATTGTTTGGACAGAATTCGGCGGATTTTAAGTGGATCGCCTGCCGGTTTCGGTCTGGTTTTGCCGCTGGGGGGCCTCATGCAGGGAGGGCGTAGCCCGACCGAAATGAGGCCCCCCAGCGGCGGCAAAAATCATGCTGCCTCGATCTGGGGCAGGTTGTCAAAGTAGGCTTGGTCGGGCGTTCTGCCGCCATGGCTCGAATGCGGCCTGTGGCTGTTGTAAAAGTCAAAGTAGCGGCCGAGCGAGGCGCGGGC
>NZ_JBHUIY010000032.1:0-42749 GCF_042683125.1 Phaeospirillum tilakii | reverse complement strand
GCCGCCGCCGGCGCGGGCGGCGCGGCGGCGAAGGCCGGGCCGAGGGGGCGGCCATTGATCGCCAGCAGCCGCAGGCCGACGCCGTCGCCCTGTGGCTGGAGTTGCAGGGTCAGGCGGGTGCCGGCCGGTAGGGGCGGGCCATCCCAGCCGCGCAGGTCGATCCTGCCGCCGTCGCCCAGCGCCACCTGCACCGTGCCGCGCGGGCTGGCGGCGGTGGTTGGCGCCGGCGTGGCCGGATTCGTGGTGGGGACGGCGCCGGGGATCAGGCTGGTGGTGGAGGCGGAGGGCAGGGGGGCCGGAGTCGCCACCGGGGGGGTGGTGACGACGGTGACCTCGATCCGGGGCACGCCCTGCTGGGCGATGCGGACCAGCGCCTGGGCGCCGTCGCCGCCGGTCGGGGTCAGCAGCAGGAGGGTGGCCCCGCCGCCGGCGGAGGTGGGGAGCGCGGTCAGGCCGCCCGACGGCAGCAGCGGTTCCATCCGCCTACCGGGTCCGCACCAGACGCTCGACGATCGCCTCGACGTCGGCGGCGGCTTCGGTGTGGGGGGAGCGGATCATGATCGGGATCTGGTTGCGGATCGCCTCGCGCACCTTGAGGTCGCGGCGGATCACCCCGGCCAGCGGCGGCGAGATCTTGAGGAAGCCCTCGCAGGCCTTCAGCAGGGTGTTGTAGATCCGCTCGCCCTCGCGGGTCGAGTTGGCCATGTTGACGATCACCCTCAGGTCGCAGCCGGGGCGTTCGAGCTGGGTGACCTTGATGAAGGCATAGGCGTCGGTCAGCGAGGTCGGCTCGTCGGTGGTGACGACCAGGATCGTCCCGGCCGACTGGGCGAAGGCGCGCACCGGCTTTTCCACCCCGGCGCCGAGATCGACCACCACCCGGTCATAGCTGCCGGCCAGCATCACCAGATCCTCGCCCAGCATTTGCAGGCGCGACAGCGGGATGTTGGCCAGGGTGCCCGAGCCGGAGCGGCCGGCGATCACGTCGAACCCGCCGGCGCCGAACCCGACCGTCGCCTGATTGAGGGTCATCCGCCCCGAGAACACGCTGCCGAGGTCGGCCTTGGGCATCAGCCCCAACTGGATGTCGACGTTGGCGAGGCCGAGATCGCCGTCGAACAGCAGCACCTTCTGGCCGGAACGGGCGAGGACGTGGGACAGGGTGATGGCGAACCAGGTCTTGCCGACTCCACCCTTGCCCGAGGCGACCGCGATGATGTTCCGCCCCTTGGTCCGCAACAGGGGACGGGGGGCGAGGGTGGGGGCGTCCGGGGTGGTCATGGGGGTGTTGCTCATGGGGCGGAGGCCTCGGTCCACAGGGAGGCGCCCGGGGACGACGCGGTCGGGGACGGTGTGGGGGCCGGGGCGGACATCGCGGCGGCGGCCGGGGCCGCCGACGGCATCAGCAGCCGGGCCAGGGACAGGGCGGAAATCGACGACAGGCCGGAGGCGACGTGCGGGCTGGCCGAGACGTCGCACAAGGCGAGCTGGCCGGCCTCGGCGGCGGCGAGGGTGCCGCCGAGGCGGCGGGTGGTGTCGAGCCTTGTCGCGAACAGGCGGGTGGCGCCGACGGTGGCGAAGGCCTCGGCGATCTCGGCCGCCTCGGTCGCGTCGCCGCCGGCGGCCTGCACCAGGATCGGCTCGACGTCGGCCGCCTCGATCAGCGCCTGGAGATACTCCATGTCGGCCGGCCGGAATGCATTGAGGCCGGGCGAATCGATCAGGGTCAGGTCGAAGCGGCCCTGGCTGTCGGCCACGGCGCGGGCGAGGCTTTCGGGGCCGCGCGCCCGCACCAGCTCGATCTCGAGGATCGAGGTGAAGGCGGCGAGCTGCTCGACCGCGCCGGCGCGCAGATTGTCGCAGGTGATCACCCCCACCCGCCGCTGTTTCAGCACCGAGCGCGCCGCCAGCTTGGCGACGCTGACGCTCTTGCCCGAGCCGTTGGGCCCGACCAGCATGAACGGGCGCGGCGCCGCGTGTTCGGGCAGATGGGCGAAGGCGAAGCCGGCCTCCAGCGCGGCGGCGCAGGCCAGCACCGGGTCGGCGATCTCGGCGGTGCGGGCGGCGTTGACCAGCCGCTCGACCAGCCGGGCCGGGGTGCCGTGTTCGACCAGCACCGCGCGCACCCGCTCGGCGGCGCTGGCGGTGTTGCTTTCGCCCAGCAATTCGGCGACGGCGAGGTCGGCCTCGGCGTGCTCCAGCGCGGCGGTGATCCGGACTCCCTTGCTGCCGGCGGCGCGCTGGGTCGAAACGATGATCGCGTCGTCGCCCAGTTCGGCGCGGACCATCTCCATCGCCTCGGACATCGTCGGCGCGGTGAAGGATTTCAGCCGCATCGCCCCGCCTTCCCGTCAGCCCGTGGTCCGTTCCGCGCGTTCATATCTGCCCCAGGGTCTTGATGCGGGCCTTGGGGTGGATTTCCGACTGGCTCATCACCACCGTCATCGGCCGGAAGCGTTCGATGATCGAGCGGACATAGGGCCGCACCATCGGGCTGGTCAGCAGCACCGGGGTCTCGCCCTGCATCGCGAAACGCTCGAAGGTCTGGCGCACCCGGTTGATGAAATCCTGCAATTGCGACGGCGGCATCGAGATCTGCTTTTCCTCGCCGGCGCCGACCAGGGATTCGGCGAAGGCCTGCTCCCATTCCGGCGACAGGGTCAGCAGCGGGATGAAGCCCTGCGGGCCGCAATTGGCGTCGGAGATCTGGCGGGCGAGGCGCGAGCGGATGTGCTCGGTGATCATGGTGACGTTGCGGGTGTGGCCGCAGGCCTCGGCCACCCCTTCGAGGATGGTCGGCAGGTCGCGGATCGACACCCGCTCGGCCAGCAGGTTCTGCAAGATCCGTTGCAGGCCGCCGACGGTCATCTGGTTGGGGATCAGCTCGCCGATCAGCTTGTGCTGTTCCTTGTCGAGGTCGTCGAGCAGCTTCTGGGTCTCGGCATGGCTCAGCAGTTCGGCCATGTTGTCCTTGACCACCTCGGTCAGGTGGGTGGTGACCACCGTCGGCGGATCGACCACGGTATAGCCGCGGAACAGCGCCTCCTCGCGCGCGGCGGGGTCGATCCACATCGCCGGCAGGCCGAAGGTCGGCTCGCGGGTCTTCTCGCCCGGCAGCGAGATCGGTTCGCCGCGCGGATCCATCACCAGCAGCATGGTCGGCCGCAGGTCGCCGCGCCCGGCCTCGACCTCCTTGATGAAGATCACGTAGGCATTGGCCGGCAGCTGCATGTTGTCCTGGATGCGCACGCTCGGCATCACGAAGCCGACTTCGGCGGCGATGGCGCGGCGCAGCGACTTGATCTGCTCGGTCAGGCGCTGGCCCTTGGGATTGTTGATCAACTGGAGCAGGCCATAGCCCAGTTCGAGCCGGACCAGATCGATCCGGAGCGCGGTGGAGATCGGCTCCTCCGACACCGGGGTCTGCTGGGCGGTCCTGGCCGCCTCGTTGCGCTCCTCCTCCTCGGCCTCGGTCCGCTTCATCCGGTCGAGGAAGAAGGCGGCGGTGCCCATCCCGCCGCCGAGCAGGGCGAACGGCAGGAACGGCATCCCCGGCACCAGCGCCATCATCGTCATCAGCGCGGCCGCCATGCCGACGGCGCGGGGATAGCCGGCCAGCTGGGCGAACAAGGCGCGGTCGACCGAATCGTGGATGCCGGCCTTGGTCACCAGCATGCCGGCCGAGACCGAGACGATCAGCGCCGGCACCTGGGTGACCAGACCGTCGCCGACGGTCAGCTTGGTGTAGATGTCGGCCGCCTGGGAGAAGCTCAGCCCGTTCTGGGCCATGCCGATCACCATCCCGGCGATGATGTTGATCGCGGTGATCAGCAGGCCGGCGATGGCGTCGCCGCGGACGAATTTCGAGGCGCCGTCCATCGCGCCGAAGAAGGCGGATTCCTGTTCGAGTTCGCTGCGCCGCTTGCGCGCGGTGTTTTCGTCGCACAGCCCGGCCGACAGATCGGCGTCGATCGCCATCTGCTTGCCCGGCATCGCGTCGAGGGTGAAGCGGGCCGCCACCTCGGCGATGCGGGTCGAGCCCTTGGTGATCACCACGAAGTTCACGATCACCAGGATCGCGAACACGATGATCCCGATGACGAAATTGCCGCTCATGATGAAGCTGGAGAAGGCGGCGATCACCTGACCGGCGCCTTCCACCCCCTCATGCCCGTGCGACAGGATCAGGCGGGTCGAGGCGAGGTTGAGGGCGAGGCGGATCAGGGTGGTGATCAGCAGCACCGTCGGGAACGAGCTGAACTGCAACGGCCGCTCGATGAAGATCGACACCATCAGGATCAGCACCGAGATGGTGATCGACAGCGACAGCCCGACATCGAGCATCCAGGGCGGCAGCGGCAGGATCAGCACCGCCAGGATCAGGATCACGCCGCCGGCCAGGGCGACGTCGCCCCGGCGCGCCGCCGTGCCGAGCCGGGTCAGCATCTGCCGGGTCGCCACCGTCGCGTTCGCCATCTCGCCGCCGGCCATCCTTGCTTCTCCCGGTTACAACGTGGCGCGGTCGGCTTCGACGCCGGCCGGCGGCGGCACCGCGATTCCCTCGTCGGCATACTGCTTGAGCTTGTTGCGCAGGGTGCGGATCGAGATGCCGAGAATGTTGGCGGCGTGGGTGCGGTTGCCGAGATAGGCGTTCAGCGTGTCGAGGATCAGGTCGCGCTCGACCTCGGCCACGGTCTTGCCGACCAGCGGCGAACGGGCGCCGCTGGTCACCGCGGCGGCGGCGGCGGCGGCCTGGGCCACCACCGGATCGGCCGGGCCGGCGGCGGGGGCGCCGCTCAGCAGGATCGCCTCGGGGCCGATCTCGTTGCCCTGGGCCAGCAGCACGGCGCGGTGCAGGCAGTTCTCCAGTTCGCGCACGTTGCCGCGCCAGCCGTGGCGGGTAAGCATCTGGCGCGCCTCGACCGTCAGCGGCCGCAGCGGCAGGCCGTTGCTCTCGCTGTAGCGCTTGGCGAAATGCTCGGCCAGCACCGGGATGTCGAGCGGGCGCTCGCGCAGCGCCGGCAGGGCCAGGGTGACGACGTTGAGGCGATAATAAAGATCCTCGCGGAAGCTGCCCTGCCGCACCGCCTCTTCCATCTGGCGGTTGGAGGTGGCGAGAATCCGGACATCGACCTTGACCGGCTGGCTGCCGCCGACCCGGTCGATCTCGCGTTCCTGCAACACCCGCAGCAGCTTGGTCTGCAACCGGACGTCCATCTCGGAGATTTCGTCGAGCAGCAGGGTGCCGCCGTTGGCTTCCTCGAACTTGCCGATCCGGCGGGCCACCGCGCCGGTGAAGGCGCCCTTCTCATGGCCGAACAGCTCGGATTCGAGCAGGTTCTCGGGGATCGCGGCGCAATTGACCGCGACGAAGCGGCGGTCGGCGCGGCGGCTCTTGCGGTGGATGAAGCGGGCGACCAGTTCCTTGCCGGTGCCGGATTCGCCGGTGATCAGGATCGAGGCGTCGGAGGCCGCCACCTGCTCGGCCAGCTTCAGGGTCTGCGCCATGCGCGGATCCTTGAAGACGATGCTGTGGCGTTCCTCGGTGACGGCGGCCAGCACCGCCGCGATCAGGTCGGCGTCGGGCGGCAGCGGAATGTATTCCTTGGCGCCGGCCTTGATCGCCCGCACCGCCGCCGAGGCGTCGGAGGCGATGCCGCAGGCCACCACCGGCAGGGTGATCCGCTCGGTTTCCAGCGCTTCGATCAGGGCGCGGATGTCGCATTTGACGTCGACCATCACCAGATCGGCGCCCTGGCCGCGAATTTCGTCGAGGCCGGCCTCGACGGTGACGGCATGGCGCACCTTGGCCCCGCGCTCGATCGCGATCCGGCTGGCGGCACCGATCTGGCCGTCCAGACTGCCGATGATCAGAAGTCGCATGGCTTCGCCCTTTCTCCTCCCGCTGCCGGTCAGGCCCGATCGGTCTTGATGATTTCGGTCATCGTCACCCCCAGCCGGTCCTCGACCACCACCACCTCGCCGCGGGCGACCAGCCGGTTGTTGACGTAGATGTCGATCGCCTCGCCGACCTTGCGGTCGAGTTCGACCACCGCGCCCCGGCCGAGCTTCAGCAACTGGTTGACCTGCATGGTCGATTTGCCCAGCACCGCCGACACCTGCACCGGAATGTCGTAGACCGCCTCGAGATCGCGCGCCGAGCGCGGGGTGTCCGGCACGTCGCCGCGCTGCTGGTCCTCGCCGTCGATCTTGAGGTCGTTCAACTCGAAATCAGGCATACCGTCCTCCGTCTCCGGCCAGATGCGATCCGGGCCTCGCCCGAACCCGGCCGGGGGCACCGGCCCCCGGGCCGCGTTTCATTTCCTGACCCCCGCCGGTCATTCCGGCGGGGCGTCGCGTTCGGGCGGGGCCAGCGCCCGGGCCACCGCCGCCTCGATGTCGGCGATCAGCCGGGCCTGGTCGCGCTCGGCGCCGCCATCGGTCCATTCCACCCGGCAGTCGCCGGCCGGCAGGCGGGCGTCGGCCTGGACCACCACCCGGCCCTCGAAGCCGTGCTCGCCCACCAGCAGGTCGAGCCGCTCGCGCACCGGATCGACCAGTTCCTCGACCACGCGGACGATGATGCGGGGCTCGTCCAGCACCGCGCCGAGACAATCGACCACGGTGCGGACCACCTCCTCGAAGGCATGTTCCTCGCAGGCGGCGGGCAGGATCTTGCGCAGCACCGCCATCGCCACCCGCGACGCCACCCGCTGCGCCTCGGCGGCGGATTCGGCCTGGGCCTGATCAAGCGCGGCGATCCCCGCCGCCAGCCGGCTCATCGCCTCGGTCATCCGCCCCTCGGCGGTGTCGAGCGCCTCGGTCTGGCCGGCGCGGTAGCCTTCGGCGAAGGCGGATTCCCGCACCAGCTGGAGGTCTTCCTCGGTGAAGGTCGGCGGCGGCGGCTCTTCCTCTTCCTCGTCCACCGCCATCGGGTCGTCGATCAGCAGTTCCATTTCGGCCGGGTCGGCCGCCGGCGGATTGCGTGCCGGCGGCGGATCGAAATCGAGGTCGAACATGTACTTGCGATACGCCATACCCTCGCCGCCTTTCCCCGCTTTGATCGGGCCTCCACCCTATTCCTTACACCAGTCGAGCCTCGGGAAACCAGTTCGTCCTCGGCCCGCCCCCGCGCTCCCCGGGGGGCGCGGCGGGGGAGACTAATAGACCAGTTCGTCCTCCTCGCGGCCTTCGGAGATGACGATCTGGTTGGAGGCGGCCAGTTCCTTGGCCATCGCCACGATCGCCGACTGGGCCTGATCGACGTCGCGCAGGCGGACCGGGCCGAGCGCCTCCATGTCCTCGCGCATCATCTTGCCGGCGCGCTCGGACATGTTCTTGAAGAACAGTTCCTTGACCGCGTCGGCCCCGCCCTTCAGCGCGATCGCCAGCTTGTCCTTCTCGATCGAGCGCAGCAGCACCTGGATGCCGGCGGAATCGATCCGCACCAGATCGTCGAAGGTGAACATCAGCGCCTTGATCTTTTCCGCGCTCTCGCGGTTGCGCTCCTCAAGGGCGCTCATGAAGCGGTTTTCGGTGTTGCGGTCGAGGTTGTTGAAGATGTCGGCCATCAGTTCATGCGAATCGCGCCGCTGGGTGCGGGCGAGGTTGGTCATGAATTCGGTGCGCAGGGTCTTTTCGACGCCGTCGAGCACGTCCTTCTGCACCGCCTCCATCCGCAGCATGCGCATGATGACTTCCATCGCGAAATTCTCGGGCAGCACCGCCAGCACCCGCGAGGCGTGGTCGGGCTTGATCTTCGACAGCACCACCGCCACCGTCTGCGGGTATTCGTTCTTGAGGTAGTTGGCCAGCACCTGCTCGCTGACATTGCCGAGCTTGTCCCACATCGTCCGCCCGGCCGGGCCGCGGATCTCTTCCATGATCGCGCTGACGCGGTCCTTGGGCAGCGCCTTCATCAGCAGCCGCTCGGTGGTGTCGAACGAGCCGGTCAGCGAGCCGGTCGAGGACAGCGCGTCGGCGAACTCGACGAACACCCGCTCGACCATGTTCGACGACACGGTGCCGAGGCTGGCCATGATCTGCGACAGTTCCTTGATCTCGTCGTCGCCCATCATGCTGAACAGTCTGGCCGAGTGCTCCTCGTTGAGCGACAGCATGAACATCGCCGCCTTCTGCGGGCCGGTCAGGCTGCGATAATCTTCCTTCATGCGGGCCATGGGGCGGGGCGCTCCGTGTTGAGGTCGCCGGCGGGGGGCCGGGAATCAGCTTTCCTGGTAAAGCCAGCTGCGGATGATCGACAAGGCCTCTTCGGGGTGTTTGTCGACGATTTCGCCGATCTTGCGGATCGACGAGGCCTTGACCCGGCCCTCGACCTTGTCGATGTCGATCAGCTCGTCGGCGATCACCTCCTCCTCCTCGCCCAGGCCGGGCGGGGCGAGGGCGACGGCGCCCGGGCCGGTCAGCTGGGGCATCGCGCCGCCATCGGCGGTCAGCAGGCGGCGGCCGTCGGGGCCGACCTGACCCTGCATCGATTCGATCGCGCGGCTGATCAGCGGACGCAGCACCAGCAGCAGGAACAGGATGGCGACGATCGACAGGCCGAGGTTCGAGGCGATCTTTTCGACGAAATCGCGCCGCATGCCGAAGATGAACTCGCCCGGCTCCTCGGCCTGATCAAGCTCGTCGCCCTTGTAGAACGGCATCGAGGCGACCTTGACCTGATCCTCGCGGTCCTTGCTGAAGCCGATCGCCGATTTCACCAGCGCCTCGATCTGGGCCATTTCCTCCGGGGTGCGCTCGCGGTAGGTGGTCTGCTTGCCGTCGGCCGACTTGTCGCGCACGCCATCGACCAGCACCGCCGCCGAGACCTTGCGCACCTCGCCCAGCTCGCGGACGACGTTCTTGGTCTTCTTCGAGATCTCGTAATTGACGGTGTCCTGGGTCTTGTTCGACTTGCTCGAGGTGCGGGTGTTGCCGTTGGCGCTGGCGTTGGGATCGGGCAGGTTCTGCTGCACCGACACCGGGGTGGGGTCGCTGTCCTGGCTCTGCTCGCCCTCGTTGATGCTGACCTCGGAGCGGACCACCTTGCTTTCGGGGTCGTAGGTCTCCTCGGTGGTGACCGCCCGGCTCATGTCCATGTCGACATTGACCTCGGCGCGGACCCGGCCCGGCCCGAGCGAGCGTTCGAGCAGGTCCTCGATGGTGCGGACCATGCGGGCCTCGTAATTGAGCCGCATTTCCTCGGCGGTCTGCGCCATGTATTCCTGGCTGTCGTCGAAGCCCTTGGCCAGCAGGGTGCCCTTGTCGTCGATGATCGAGATGCGCGACACCTTCATCTTCGGCACCGCGGTGGCGATCAGGTGCTGGATCGAGCGGACCTGCCCCTTGTCGAGCCGGTAATTGCCGCGCATCTTCAGCACCACCGAGGCCGACGGCTCCTGGGTGTCGCGCGAGAACGCCTCGCGCTTGGGCAGGACCAGATGGACCCGGGCCGCCTTGACCTTGTCGATCGAGCGGATGGTGCGGGCCAGCTCGCCTTCGAGCGCGCGCACCATCGTCATGTTCTGCTGGAAGCTGGTCGAGCCGAAATTGTCCTGCTTGTCGAACAGCTCGTAGCCGGCCATCCGCCCGCCGCTCGGCAGGGCGTCCTCGGCCAGCTTGACCCGCAGGTCGAGCTTGCGGTCCTTCGGCACCCAGATCTCGGCGCCCTCGCGCCGCAGCTCGTAGGGGATCTTGTCGGCGGTGAGGCGATCGACGATCTGCTTCGAATCGGCGAGTTCGAGGTCGCCGTACAGCAGCTCCATCTGGGGCGCGGCCACCCGGCTCATCAGGTAGATGAAAAAGCCGAGGACACAGATGCCGACCCCGGCGATGGCGGCAAGGCGCATCGGCCCGAGGCCTCGCAGCATTTGCAGAAATGCGTTCACGTCGATTCCACCATCCAGCCACACGGATCGCCTTGCGCACGCTAGGCCAGGGGCGCTGAAAAGAACGTTAACGGTACCCGGCAAATCTTGCCGGCCGGCATGGCGTGGCGCGCGGGGCTTGGTGGCGGCAACGAAAACATTGGTGACAGCGGGGCGGTTCCTGCTTCTATGTCAGCCAACGATCGGAACGGCGGAGCGGGGATCGCGGCGCGGGATGGGCAGGGCGGATCCGAAGGGCTATTACGCGTGCCTGGGCGTCGCCCCCGACGCCGAGGCCGACGCCATCCACGCCGCCTACCGCCAGCGGGTCAAGGCGGTTCATCCCGATCACGATCCCTCGGCGGCGGCGGGCGAGGCGTTTCTGCGCCTGCAGGAGGCCTATGCCGTGCTGAGCGACCGGCGGGAGCGCGCCGCCTACGACCGCGCCGCCGCCGAGGCCGCCGCCGCCTTGCCGCCGCTGGCGGTCTGCGGCTGCTGCGGCCGGGCCACCGCCCAGCCCCGTGCCCTGCTGTTCCCGCGCGTCCGCTCCTACCTGCTGTGGGCCCGGCTCGACCGCCGCGCCGGGCTGTTCTGCCGCGATTGCGCCGACCGCGTCGCGATCGCCACCGCGATCGCCTGCTGGAGCCGGGGCTGGTGGTCGCTGCCCGGGCTGGTGCTGACGCCGTGGGCGCTGGTCATCGCCCTGCTCGGCGGCCAGCGGCCGCGCCGCGACAATTTCCGCCTGCTGCGCGATCAGGCGGCGGCGTTCCTGGCCCGCGACAATCCGGCGCTGGCCCATTCGCTGCTGGATCAGGCCGGCCGCTTCGCCCGGGGCGCGGCCGAGCGGGCCGAACTGGCGGCGCTGCGCGCCGCCGCCGGCCCCGCCCCGGCGCGGCGGCTGAAGAATCGCTGGCGGCCGGGCGGGCCGGTGTTCCTGCCCCAGGCCCTGCCGCTGCTGGCGCTGCCGCTGACCCTGGCGATGTTCGCCCTGATCGCGCTTAAGCCGTGGGAACGGCCGCCGCCCTCGACCGGCGCGGCGATCGCCCTGGCCCCGGCCGAGGTCGGCGAGGTTCGCCACGTCGCGGTCGACGGGCTCAAGCTGCGCGAGGCGCCGCTGCCGCGCGCCCCGGTGCTGACCCTGCTCGACCGCTTCACCCCGGTCGAGATCACCGCCACCCCCGAGGATCCCGACTGGGTCGGCGTGCGCAGCCCGGCCGGGCTCGAGGGCTTCGTCGAGACCCGCCTGCTCTATGCCGGCTCGGGCGAGCGTTTCCGCAGCGCGTGGTGCCGCGACCATCGCGGCGCGCCGCCGACCCCGGGCGAGGTGCTGTCCCACCCGGTCGGCGGCGAGCACCGCCTGCTGCTGCACAATGACGGCGCCCGCGACGGGGTGGTCAAGCTCAAGACCCTGACCGGGGCGACGGTGCTGGCGGCCTATGTCCCCGCCACCTTCCACATCGGCGTCGGCGGCATTCCCGACGGCACCTACCGGATCGAATACGCCACCGGCGGCGATTACTCGCGCGGCTGCGGCCTGTTCCTGCGCGACATGCGCGCCTCGGTGCTGCCGATGACGGTGACCTTCCGCTACCAGTCGGCCGCCGCCGCCCGGGCGACGACCCGTCTGCCCGAGGTGTGGCTGACCCCCCAGCGCGAGGGCGAGCCGGCGCCGCTGCCGCTGCCGCCCGACCGCTTCGCCGCCGACGAATAGCGCCGCCGCCGTTCGGTCCCGGCCGCGCTTGCCCCGCCGCCGCCGCCGGGGTAAACCGGGGGCTCGCGCAGACGGCGGAAAGGGGCGGAAAATGAGCGGGTTGGAACGGATCGGCGTGATCGGGGCCGGGGCGTGGGGCACCGCGCTGGCGGTGACGGCGCGGCGGGCGGGCCGGATGGTGGCGCTGTGGGCGCGCGAGCCCGAGGTGGTCGAGGCGGTCAATGCCCGCCACTGCAACGAGCTGTTCCTGCCCGGGGTCGCGCTCGATCCCGGCCTCGCCGCCAGCGGCGACCTCGGCGCGGTGGTGGCGGCGGCCGAGGCCCTGCTGCTGGTGACCCCGGCCCAGCATCTGCGCGCCGGCTGTCGCGCCCTGGCCGCCGCCTGCCGGCCCGGCACCCCGGTGGTGATCTGCTCGAAGGGGATCGAGCTGGCGAGCTGTGCCCTGATGCACGAGGTGGTGGCGGCCGAGCTGCCGCAGGCGGTGGTGGCGGTGCTGTCCGGCCCGACCTTCGCCGCCGAGGTGGCGCGCGGCCTGCCGACCGCGATCACCCTGGCCTGCGGCGATGCCGGGCTGGGGCAGGCGCTGGTCGAGGCGCTCGGCACCCCGAGCTTCCGCCCCTATCTGTCCGACGATCTGGTCGGGGCCGAGATCGGCGGCGCGGTCAAGAACGTGCTGGCGATCGCCTGCGGCATCGTCGAGGGGCGCGGCTTCGGCGACAATGCCCGCGCCGCCCTGATCACCCGGGGGCTGGCCGAGATGAGCCGCCTCGCCTTGGCCCGGGGCGGCCGGATCGAGACCCTGATGGGGCTGTCGGGGCTGGGCGACCTGATGCTGACCGCCTCCTCGACCCAGTCGCGCAACTACTCGCTCGGCTTCGCCCTGGGCGAGGGCCGCGCCCTGGCCGAGATCCTCGGCGGCCGCCATTCGGTCACCGAGGGGGTTCATTCCGCCGCCGCCGTGGTCGGGATGGCGGAAAAACATGGCATCGAGATGCCGATCTGTGCGGTGATCGATGCGGTGCTCAACCGGGGCGCCGATCTCGATTCCGAGATCGAGGGGCTGCTGGCGCGGCCGTTCCGCAGCGAAGGGGTATGAGATGGGCCCGATCCGACCGCCGGCACTCCTGCTGCTCGCCGTGATCCTGGCCGGCTGTGCCGAGGCCGATCCGGTCGAGCCGCCCCGCGCCGACGGGGCGATCGGCGGCGCGATCGGGGCCGGGCTCGGGCGGGTGGCGGCGATCGGCACCCATTATCCCTGGGCGCTGACCGGGGCCGGCCTTGCCGCCGGCGCGGCGGTCGGCATCACCATCGGCGATTATCTCGACCCCGCGCCCAGCCGGATGTGGGCCGCCGCCACCGTCGCCGCCGCCGAGGCCGGCCAGCCCGGCCAGCCGGTCGCCTGGGAACTGCGCGACCATCGCGGCCGGGTGACGATGGTCGGCGAGGGCTGGACCGATGCCGGCGGCCGGCCCTGCCGCACCCTGCGCCAGCAGAGTGGCGACGACGGCGCCGCGCCGCTGGTGCGCGACGTGGTGGCCTGCCGGATCGCCGACGATACCTGGGAGGTGGTGCCGCCCCCCGGGGACGGTTGAGAAAAAGCCTTCGGGCTCAAGGGCTTGACTTGACGCCCCCGGTGGCGTGGGGCATGCTGTTCCCCCTGAACGACCGATTGCTTGCGAGGATCCTGACCCATGACCAAGTCGGAGCTGATCGCCCGTCTGGCCGAGCGCAATCCCCACCTCTACCAGCGCGACGTCGAACGCATCGTCACCACCATCTTCGACGAGATCGCCGACGCCCTCGCCCGCGGCGACCGGGTCGAGCTGCGCGGTTTCGGCGCCTTTTCCGTCAAGAAGCGCGACCCCCGGCTCGGCCGCAACCCCCGCACCGGCGAGGCGGTCGAGGTCGAATCGAAGACGGTCCCGTTCTTCAAGACCGGCAAGCAGCTGCGCGAGCGGCTCAATGTCGGCGGCGACGACGAATGAGACGGATGTTCGGCTGGGCCGTCGGGGCCCCGCTGGCGCTGCTGGCGACGGTGTTCGCCATCTCCAACCGGCAGTGGGTCGCGCTTGATCTGTGGCCGGTGCCGATCGATCTGTCGCTGCCGCTGTTCCTCGCCGTGCTGGTGCCGCTCGGGCTCGGGCTGGCCGGGGGCGCGACGCTGGCCTGGCTGGCCGCCGCGCCGGCCCGCCGCCGCGCCCTCGAACAGCAGCGCCGGATCGAAAGCCTTGAACGTCAGCTCGGCGCGGTGCGCGGCCGGCCCGACGGCGGCTGACCTCTCCCCCCTCCCGCCAAGGATTCGCATGACTTCCGTCAATCCCGTCTTCGTCTCCCTCGACACCACCGAGCCCGCCCGCGTCGCCGCGTGGTCCCATTGCCTTGCCGGCCGGGTCGGCGGCCTCAAGCTCGGGCTGGAATATTTCACCGCCGTCGGGCCGGCCGGTCTCGACGTCGTCCGCGATGTCGGGTTGCCGCTGTTCCTCGATCTCAAGCTGCACGACATCCCCAACACCGTCGCCGCCGCGATGCGCGGCGTCGCCCGGCTCGGCGTCGCGGTCACCACCCTGCATGCCAGCGGCGGCGCCGAGATGATCCGCGCCGCGGTCGGCGCCGCCCGCGACACCGCCGCCGGCCTCGGCCTCGCCGCGCCCAAGGTGGTGGCGGTGACGGTGCTGACCAGCCTCGACCAGCAGGCGGCCGAGGCGGTCGGCTTCGCCGGGCCGATCGAGGATCAGGTCCGCCGCCTCGCCCGCCTGACCCAGGAGGCCGGGGCCGACGGCGTGGTCTGCTCGCCGCTGGAAGTCGCGGCGGTGCGGGCCGAATGCGGCCCCGATTTCACCCTGGTGGTGCCCGGCATCCGCCCGAGCTGGAGCGAGGTCGGCGACCAGAAGCGGGTGCTGGGCCCGGCCGAGGCCCGCGCGCGCGGCGCCGACATCCTGGTGATCGGCCGCCCGATCACCGCCGCCGCCGATCCGGCCGACGCCGCCGCCCGCATTCAGGCCGAACTGGGGCTGTAGCCGATTCGCGGGCTCTGCCCGCCCCCGCCAAGGGCCGAAGGCCCTTGGAACCCTTTCCCGGTCCTTCGCGCGGCAAGCCCCCGCGCCCAAGCGGAAAATCCTGTCCGCGCCCGACCCCCCAAGGGGATCCAAGGGCCTTGCGGCCCTTGGCGGGCGTGGGCGGAGCCCACATCTCGTGTCGGATGGGGGGGGCGCCTATTTGCTCCGGTTGCGCGCGGCGATGTGGCCGCCGAGCCGGGTCAACGCCGCGCGCAGGTCCGGATCCTCGACCAGACTGAGCATTTCCACCGCCGGGCTGTCGTCCGGCAGCGGTGGCGGCGGCGGCGGCGCGGCCGGGCGGGGGCGTTCCGGCAGCGGGCCCTGGATCAGCCGCAGGCGGGCGACCGCGTTCCAGCCGAAATAGCCGTTGATCCGCTGCACGATCAGCGGCTCGAGATGCTGCATCTCGAGGGCGAAGGCGCCGGAGGCGACCTTGACGATCAGGGTGCCGCCGCTGCGTTCGCCGGCGGGGAAGCGGATCCGCACCGGCAAGGCGTGATGGGCGATCGCTGCGCCGACGATCGCCGGCCAGTCGGTGACCAGCGCGCCCTCGGCGAAGCCGTGGCGGCCGAACACCGGGCGGGTGACCCGGGCGGACGGCACCGCCACCGCCACCAGCCCGTGGGTGGTGCGGGGCGGCGGCGCGGGCGGCCGGGCGGGGGAATCGGGCGGGGCGGCCATGATTTCGGCAGGATACCCCAATCGGGCGCGATGCTCTATCCTGCCGCCATGTCCGCGCCCCGCCGTTCCCCCACCCCCCGCGCCCTGGCCCAGCTGCTGCTCGGCTGGTACGACCGCGAGCGGCGCCGGCTGCCGTGGCGGGCGGCGCCGGGCGAGGCCGCCGACCCCTATCGGGTCTGGCTGTCCGAGGTGATGCTGCAACAGACCACCGTCGCGGCGGTGATCCCCTATTTCCACCGCTTCCTCGAACGCTGGCCGACGGTGGCCGACCTCGCCGCCGCCCCGGTCGAAGAGGTGATGCAGGCCTGGGCCGGGCTCGGCTATTACGCCCGCGCCCGCAACCTGCACCAATGCGCCCGGATGGTGACGGACTGGCGCGGCGGATTGTTTCCCGACGAGGAGGAGGCGCTGCGCCAGTTGCCGGGGATCGGCGACTACACCGCGGCGGCGATCGCGGCGATCGCCTTCGGCCACCGCGCGGTGGTGGTCGATGGCAATGTCGAGCGGGTGATGGCCCGGCTGTTCGCGGTGACCGAGCCGCTGCCGGGGGCCAAGCCCCGGCTGAAGGCGCTGGCGGCCAAGCTGACCCCGGCCAAGCGGGCCGGCGATTACGCCCAGGCGGTGATGGATCTCGGCGCCACCCTGTGCAGCCCGCGCAATCCGGCCTGCGGCCTGTGCCCGTGGCGCGATGCCTGCGCCGGCCGGCTGGCCGGGATCGAGGCCGAGCTGCCGGCGCGGACGCCGAAGGCCGAGCGGCCGACCCGGCGCGGCCTGGTCTTCTGGATCATCGGCGACGATGACAGCGTGCTGCTGCGCCGCCGTCCGCCCCAGGGCCTGCTGGGCGGGATGATGGAGGTGCCCTCGACCGAATGGCGGGCCGAGGCGTGGGAGCTGGCCGAGGCGGTGGCGGATTCGCCGCTGGCGGCGGCGAAGCTGGCCGGGCCGTGGCGGCTGCTGCCCGGGCTGGTGCGCCACACCTTCACCCATTTCCATCTCGAACTGACGGTGGCGACGGCGCGGGCGCGCGGCCAGCCGCCGGCGCGCGGGCTGTGGTGCCCGCTCGACCGCCTGTCCGACCAGGCCTTGCCCTCGGTGATGCGCAAGGTGGTCCACCTTGCCCTGTCGAAGGCCTATTGACGCGGAGTCCATCGATGAACCGCTGCCGATCCCGTTCGTTCCGTTCCCGTCGTCCCGCCTGGGCGGCGGCGCTGGCGCTGGCGCTGGCCGCGTCTCCGGCCCTGGCCGAGGATCCGGCCGGCCCGGCGCCGGGCGAGAGCGGCGGCGGCGGTGGCGGTGGCGGCGGGAACGTGCTGACCGAACGGCTGCTGATGACCCCGCTGGCGGGGTGGAAGAAGGGCGGCGCCACCAGCAGCCGCAGCGTGGTGGTGACCCACCTGCTGCCGGCGGGCCAGAGCACCGAGGACTGGACCGAGATGGTGACGATCCAGGTGATCGCCGATGCCCGCACCGATGCCCGCACCGTGGTCAACCGGGTGGCCGAGGCCAGCCGTTCCGGCTGCGACGTCGCCGGCCCCAGCCCGATCTCCGAGGGGGTGCTCAACAATTACCCGGTGGCGACGATGACGGTGACCTGCAATCGCGGCCACCAATCGGGCAAGGGCGGGCTGGTGGCGGTCAAGGCGATCCGGGGCCGGCAGGCGCTGTTCGTGGTCGAGCGGCTGTGGCGCGGGGCGCCGTTCGGCCCGTCCGATCCGGTGCCGGTGCCGACCGAGGTGTTGCAGGATTGGGCGCTGTTCCTGCGTGCCGTCTCGGTCTGCGACGAGGCCGACCCACGCCACCATCCCTGCCCGTGACGGCGGGCGGCGGGGCTAGTCGCTCTTTTTAATCATTGCAAAGAGCCGTTCAACGGCCTAACCTGTCTTCATGTTGAGGAGACGGGGGCGGCCGCGCGCGGTGGCGGGCTTCCGTCTTCTCCCCACCCGGACCGGACGCGCGGCGTTCGGTCCGGCGCCGATGGAAATGCAACCAGCCAAGGGGTAGGCGATGTCTCTGATCAATACCGAAATCAAGCCGTTCCAGGCCAAGGCGTTCAAGAACGGCCAGTTCATCGACGTCAGCGACGCCGACCTGCGCGGCGGCTGGTCGGTGGTGTTCTTCTATCCGGCCGACTTCACCTTCGTCTGCCCGACCGAACTGGAGGACCTCGCCGAAACCTATGGCGAGTTCCAGGCGCTCGGGGTCGAGATCTACAGCGTCTCGACCGACACCCATTTCTGCCACAAGGCGTGGCACGACAGCTCGCCGGCGATCAAGAAGATCCGCTACCCGATGATCGGCGATCCGACCGGGGCGATTTCCCGCAATTTCGAGGTGATGATCGAGGAAGCCGGGCTGGCCGATCGGGGGACCTTCGTGATCGACCCCGCCGGCCGGATCCAGATCGTCGAGATCACCGCCGGCGGCATCGGCCGCGACGCCCGCGAATTGCTGCGCAAGGTCAAGGCCGCCCAGTATGTCGCCTCCCACCCCGGCGAGGTCTGCCCGGCCAAGTGGAAGGAAGGCGACAAGACCCTGGCGCCGTCGCTCGATCTGGTCGGCAAGATCTGATCGCCCGCAATCGGGGGCCGGCGGCGCCGGTCCCCGCCATCGACTGACGCCGCCTCCGGCCGATCCGGAGGCGCGGGGGGAACGCACCGATGTTGGATGACGGCATTCGCGGCCAGCTCAAGGCCTATTTCGAGAAGATCCAGCACCCGATCGAGCTGGTGGCGGCGCTGGGCGGCGATGCCGCCTCGGCCGAGACCCGGGCCCTGCTCGACGATCTCGTCGCGCTGTCGGACCGGATCGCGCTCCGCGAGGGCGCCGATCCCCGCCAGCCCTCCTTCGCCATCCGCCGGCCCGATACCGGCGCGGCGGTCCGCTTCGCCGGCCCGCCGATGGGGCATGAATTCAATTCGCTGGTGCTGGCCCTGCTCCATCTCGGCGGCCATGCGCCCAAGGAATCCGCCGAGCTGATCGCGCGGATCCGGGCGATCGACCGGAAGCTGGCGTTCGAGACCTATTATTCCCAATCCTGCCAGAACTGCCCCGACGTGGTGCAGGCGCTCAACCTGATGGCGGCGCTCAACCCGTTGATCAGCCATGTCGCGATCGACGGCGCCCTGTTCCCCGACGAGGTCGCCGCCCGCGCGGTGATGGCGGTGCCGGCGGTGTTCCTCGACGGCGCGCCCTTTGCCCAGGGGCGGATGGGGCTCGACCAGATCCTGGCCAAGCTCGATGTCGGCGCCGCCGATCGTGCCGCCGCCGCCACGGCCGCGCGTCTCGCCGCCACGGCGCCGTTCGAGGTGCTGGTGGTCGGCGGCGGCCCGGCCGGCTCGGCCGCCGCGATCTACGCCGCCCGCAAGGGCATCCGCACCGGATTGGTGGCGGAACGGTTCGGCGGGCAGGTGCTCGACACCCTGGCGATCGAGAACCTGATCTCGGTGCCCCACACCGAAGGCCCCCGGCTGGCCGCCGCGCTGGAGGCCCAGGTCGGCGAACACGGCATCGACGTCGTCACCGCCCAGCGGGTCGAGGCGCTGATCCCCGCCGCCGAACCGGGCGGGCTGGTCGGGCTGCGGCTGGCCGGGGGCGGGGCGTTGCGGGCCCGCGCGGTGATCCTGGCCCCCGGGGCGCGCTGGCGCACCATGGGGGTGCCGGGCGAGGAGGCCTATCGCAACAAGGGGGTGGCGTTCTGCCCGCATTGCGACGGCCCGCTGTTCAAGGGCAAGCGGGTGGCGGTGATCGGCGGCGGCAATTCCGGGGTCGAGGCGGCGATCGACCTCGCCGGCATCGTCGCCCACGTCACCCTGATCGAGTTCGACGACCGCCTGCGCGCCGATGCGGTATTGCAGGCCAAGCTGGCCAGCCTCGCCAACGTCACGGTGATCGTCTCGGCCCAGACCTCCGAGGTGTTGGGTGACGGTGCCCGGGTCACCGGCCTCGCCTATCGCGACCGTCGCGACGGCGCGGCGCGGACGCTGGCCCTCGACGGGGTGTTCGTCCAGATCGGGCTGGTGCCCAACACCGAGTGGCTGAAGGGGGTGGTGGCGCTGTCGCCGCGCGGCGAGATCGAGATCGACCCGCGCGGCCAGACTTCACTGTCGGGGGTGTTCGCGGCCGGCGACGCTACCAATGTTCCCTACAAGCAGATCGTCGTCGCGATGGGCGAGGGGGCCAAGGCCTCGCTGGCGGCGTTCGATTACCTGATCCGCGTTCCCGCCACGGCGGACGCGGCCGCCTGACCCCCGCCCGGGGCGGCGCCGGCCGCCGCTCCGGGCGATCCGGGCGGAAACGCGCGGAGGACGACATCGACGGACACAAGGGAGACAGGACCATGGCTGGAGGACAATGCCCGATCGTACACGGTTCGATCACCCAGGCCGGGCGCTCGAACCTGGATTGGTGGCCAAAGGCGCTCAATCTCGACATCCTGCATCAGCATGACGCCAAGACCGACCCGATGGGGCCGGATTTCCGCTATCGCGACGCGGTCCGCGACCTCGACGTCGCCGCGCTGAAGCGCGACCTGCGCGCCCTGATGACCGACAGCCAGGATTGGTGGCCGGCGGATTGGGGCCATTACGGCGGGCTGATGATCCGCATGGCGTGGCACGCGGCCGGATCCTACCGCAGCGCCGACGGCCGGGGTGGGGCCGGCACCGGCAACCAGCGCTTTGCCCCGCTCAATTCCTGGCCCGACAACGCCAATCTCGACAAGGCCCGCCGGCTGCTGTGGCCGATCAAGAAGAAATACGGCAACCGGCTGAGCTGGGCCGACCTGATCGTGCTGGCCGGCACCATCGCCTACGAATCGATGGGGCTTGCGACCTACGGTTTCGCCTTCGGCCGCGAGGACATCTGGCATCCGGAAAAGGATGTCGATTGGGGGGTGGAAAAGGACTGGCTGGGGGCCGAGCGTTATCACGGCGCCGGCCGCGACACGCTGGAAACCCCGCTGGCGGCGGTGCAGATGGGGCTGATCTACGTCAATCCCGAAGGCGTCGGCGGCCAGCCCGATCCGCTGCGCACCGCCCAGGACATCCGCGTCACCTTCGCCCGGATGGGGATGGACGACGAGGAGACGGTCGCCCTCACCGCCGGTGGCCACACCGTCGGCAAATGTCACGGCAACGGCGATCCGGCCCGGCTCGGTCCGGCGCCGGAAGGGGCGCCGATCGAGGATCAGGGCCTCGGCTGGATCAATCATGGCGGGCGCGGCATCGGCCGCGACACCGTCACCAGCGGCATCGAGGGCGCCTGGACTCCCCGTCCGACCCAGTGGGACGGCGGCTATTTCCACATGCTGTTCACGTATGAGTGGGAACTGAAGAAGAGCCCGGCCGGGGCGTGGCAATGGGAGCCGATCGGCGTGCGCGACGAGGATCGCCCGGCCGATGTCGAGGATCCCACCCGCCGCACCACCCCGATCATGACCGACGCCGACATGGCGATGATCCGCGATCCGCTCTATCGGCCGATTTCCGAGCGGTTCCATCGTGATCCGGCCTATTTCGCCCGGGTGTTCGCCCGCGCCTGGTTCAAGCTGACCCATCGCGACCTTGGTCCGAAAAGTCGCTATCTCGGTCCCGACGTCCCGGCCGAGGATCTGCCCTGGCAGGATCCGGTGCCGGCCGGCCGCACCGATTACGACGTCGCCGCGCTGAAGGCCCGCATCGCCGCCAGCGGCCTGGGCGTGGCTGAACTGGTGGCGACCGCCTGGGACAGCGCCCGCACCTTCCGCACCACCGACAAGCGCGGCGGCGCCAACGGCGCCCGTCTCCGCCTCGCCCCGCAGAAGGATTGGCAAGGCAACGAGCCGGCGCGGCTGGCCCGGGTGCTGGCGGTGCTGGAGCCGATCGCCGCCGCCGCCGGCGCCAGCCTCGCCGACGTGATCGTGCTGGCCGGCGGGGTGGCGATCGAGCAGGCGGCGCGGGCGGCCGGGTTCGATCTGACCGTTCCCTTCCTGCCCGGGCGCGGCGATGCCGGCGCGGCCGCAACCGACGTCGCCGGATTGGCGGTGCTCGAGCCGCGCCATGACGGCTACCGCAACTGGCTGAGCGGGGAGCTTGGCGCCCATCCCGAGGAATTGCTGCTCGACCGCACCCACCTGCTCGGGCTGACCGCGCCGGAAATGACGGTGCTGCTGGGCGGGCTGCGGGTGTTGGGGGCCAATTACGGCGGCAGCGCCCATGGCGTGTTCACCGACCGCCCCGGCGTGCTCAGCCCCGACTTCTTCGTCACCCTGACCGACATGGCCTATGCCTGGGAGCCGACCGGGGCCAATCTGTATCAATTGCGCGACCGCAAGACCGGGGCGGTGCGCTGGACCGCGACCCGGGTCGATCTGGTGTTCGGCTCGAATGCGGTGCTGCGCGCCTATGCCGAACTCTATGCCCAGGACGACAATCGCGAGAAGTTCGCCCGCGATTTCATCGCCGCCTGGGTCAAGGTGATGAACGCCGACCGCTTCGACCGCGCCTGACCGGCCGGTGCGATCCGCCAGGGGCGTTTCCCTGGCGGATCGGGTTCGGACGTGGTTACTCGAACAGGTTGCTGAGCGCCGAGGTCAGGCGGGACACCAGGGTCGGCGCCGCTTCCTCGAACTTCAGGTTGACCTGATTGGCGTAGGACAGGGCGCGGAGCTGGTACTGCTTGAAATCGACCTCTTCGTCGATGTCCTGCGACTTGACCCGGGCGTTGAGGCCGGCGGCGCCGCTGTAGCCGGCGCCGGTCGGGGCCTGCGAGCTCTTGGCGGAAGAGCGGCTGCCATTGCCCTGGGCGTTGACGGTGCTGGTCGATTGCCGGACCTTGGCGCCCGACAGTGGCCGTTCCGACAGCTGGATGTCGACCACCACCGAATAGGTGACGTCCTTGATGAACTGGTTGGCGAGGTAGGCGCCGGCGGCGACGCCCAGCCCGACCCCGGCGGTGGCGCCGGTGCCGCCGCCCAGCGCGCTGGTCAGCGCCGCCGCGCCGGCCCCGGCCAGCAGCGGCTCGCCATACTTGCCCATCAGCAGCTCGTTGGCGCTCTTGGGCTCGATCTGCCCGGCCTGGAGCACGTTGACCCGCAGCATGTAATGGGCCTGCTTGGGATCATCCACCACCTGATAGCCCCGGGCCGCCATCGCCTGCATCAGCGGCATGCGCAGGTCGATCTCGGGATGGTCCGAGGTGTTGCGGGCGGAAACGTAGATCGTCCGCGCGCTCGGCGGCACCGGGTCGAGGAACACGCTCTCGCTGAAGTGAGTCTGCACGTCGAGATTGGAGTGATTGATGCTGGCATCGAGCGCGGCGCAGCCGGACAGGCTCGCGCCGATCACGGCGACAGCGCACAGGGTCCGGATCTTGCGAATGTTCATGACTGACTTCCCCTCTGAGGAATGAGCCTGGAGCGCGATCGGAACGATCCCAACGTTCGAAACACGACGCCGTGTCCTTCTCCCGCTGTGGGACCCTTCCCGTCCGGACGGGAAGGCCCGGTGGTCATCCCTGGCCCGCTGGTCGCAAATATATGCCATCCGAAACGTTTCGGTGCCAGGGGGCGCCGGGTAAAACGAACGGGCAACCGGTCCGACAGCCCCGGTTGAAAAACAAGGTTCGGCGCCGCCTCTTCCTGTGAGTGTCCGGCGATCGCCTTTGGCGCTTTTTAAGCGATTCATACCAAGGATCGTGGCGCTATTTGGCAATTTTGTGGCATCATTGCCCCCTGAGGTTGTGAGCTGCCGGGAGGGTAGGGCGTGAGTCCGTTTCGCCTGCTGTGTCTGAGCCGCACCGGCACCTGCCTCGCGGCGATGGCCTATGCCGGGGCGCTGCCGGTCCTGATCACCGCCTGGGGCATGGACGGGGCCACCGCCGGCGGGGTCCAGGCCAGCTACAACGCCGCCAACGCGGTGGCCCTGCTGCTGGTGTCGGCGCTGGCCGACCGGGTCGGGGCGCGGCGGGTCTATCTCGGCGCGATCTGGCTGGCGGCGGGGGCCGCCGTCCTGTTCGCCGCCTTCGCCCGCTCGCCCGCCAGCGCGATGGGGCTGGTGGCGCTGATGGCGGCGGCCCAGGGCGCCGCTTATACCCCGGCGCTGATGCTGGTGGCCGAGATGGTGCCGCCGGCCCGGCGCGGCGGCGCCTTCGGCAGCCTGCTGGCGGCGGGATCGTTCGGCTATCTGCTGTCGGTGCTGACCGCGCTGGGCGGGGCGGCGCTGCTCGATTATCGCTGGGGCTTCGCCTGCTGCGCGGTCGGACCGCTGCTCGGCGCGGTGGCCGGCACCCTGGCGCTGCGCCGTCATCCGGCGGCGGCGCGGCCGCGCCCGGCGGCGGGCGAGCGGGGCGGTCTGGCCGCCGCGCTGTTCACCCCGCTGTCGCTGCTGCTGACCCTGGGCTATGCCGCCCATTGCTGGGAATTGCTGGGCGCCTGGGCCTGGATGCCGGCCTTCCTGGCCGGGGCGCTGGCCCCGCTCGGGCTGGCGCCGCTGCTGTCGGGACTGGTGGTGGCCGGTGCGGTCCACCTCGCCGGCACCCTCGCCACCCTGACCGTCGGCCGGGCCTCCGACCGCTGGGGCCGCCGTCCGGTGCTGGTGGCGGTGGCGACACTCGGCGCGCTCGGCTCGGCCAGCCTGGGCTGGAGCGCGGCCTGGGGCCCCTGGGCGGCGGTGGCGGTGGCCTTCGCCGCCAGCTTCTTCATCGTCGGCGATTCCGGGGTGCTGTCGGCGGCGATGAGCGAGGCGGTGCCGCCCCGCCATCTCGGCACCGCCCTGGCGCTGCGCTCGATCCTCGGCTTCGGCGCCGGAACCCTGTCGCCGGTGGCGTTCGGCCTCGCCCTCGATGCCGGCGCCGGCTGGGGCGGCGGATTCCTCACCCTCGCCGCCGGTGGCGCGGTCGCCGCCCTGGCCGCCCTCTGCCTGCGCCGCCGGTGATGCTACGCGGGCGCCGCCCGCGACCCGCCGGGGCGATGCCCCGGACCCCCTTTGTTTTCATTGATGAAAAAAAGAGGGGGTCCGGGGAGCTTGCCTCCCCGAGCGGGGGGCGGGGCGGCAGCCCCGCTAGGGGGCGCGCAGGTCGGCGCCGACCGCCTCGGCCAGGGTGGCGAAGCCGTCGCGGCGCAGCAGGTCGAGCAGGTCGCGTTTGATTTTGGTCACCAGGGCCGGCCCGCCGAACACCAGGGCGGAATAGAGCTGGATCAGCGAGGCGCCGGCGCGGATCTTGGCGTAGGCCTCGGAGCCGGAGGCGACCCCGCCGGCGCCGATCAGCGGCAGCCGGCCCTGGGTCAGTTCGGCCACCCGGCGCAGCATCGCGGTCGAGGCGGCGAACAGCGGCGCCCCCGACAGCCCGCCGCTTTCGCTGGCATGCGCCGAGCGCAGGCTGGCCGGGCGGGTGATGGTGGTGTTGGAGACGATCAGGCCGTCGAGCCCGCCGGCCAGCGCCACCTCGGCGATGTCGGCCAGATCCTCCCAGCCGAGGTCGGGGGCGATCTTCAGCAGCAGCGGCGGCGCGTTCCGGGGCATCGCCCGGGTCAGCGCGTCACGGGTGCGCCGCACCAGATCCTCCAGCTGATCCCTGCCCTGCAAGGCACGCAGGCCGGGGGTATTGGGAGACGAGACATTGATCACCAGATAATCCACCAGCGGCCCGAGCCGGGCGGCGCCCAGTTCGTAATCGGCGGCGGCGTCGGCGGTGTCCTTGTTCTTGCCGAGATTGGCGCCGACCAGACCGGGAACGCGGCGGCGGCGGGCGGCGAGACGGGCGGCGACGGCATCGAGGCCGAGATTGTTGAAGCCCATCCGGTTGATCACCGCCCCGTCCTCGGTCAGGCGGAACAGGCGGGGACGGGGATTGCCGGGCTGGGGACGCGGGGTGACCGCGCCGATCTCGACGAAGCCGAAGCCCTGGGCCAGCATCGCGTCGGCCACCTCGGCGTTCTTGTCGAAGCCGGCGGCGAGCCCGATCGGATTGGGAAAGTCGCGGCCCCACAGCCGCATCGCCAGTTCGGGCGGATTGAACGCGGGCTGGGCCGGCACCAGGCCGGCGGCGAGCAGGCGCAGCGTCAGGCCATGGGCGGTTTCCGGGTCGAGGCGGCGCAGCAGCGGGCCGGCCAAGCGGTAAAGATCGGGCATCGGATCCTCGGGCGGCGGAAGGCGGGGGGGGAGAGGGGACGGACCATAGCCGATGGCGCGGCCAAAGGCCAGCCGGCCGGACGGACGAAGCGCAGGGGGGGACTGCCCCGCGCCTAATGCGAAGGCCCTATGCTGCGCGTGTTTTTTGTGGCGCGCGACGCAGAGGTTTGCGACGATGGGAGCGGGAGGACGGGCCTGTCGACGACCGAATGACGGACGGAAATGTAAAATGAAAATCCTTATCGCCGATGACCACGAACTGTTTCGCGACGGGTTGCGGCATGTTCTCAGCCAATTCGAAGGCCCACCGGAAATCATCGAAGCCAGTGATTTCCCCCAGGCGATCGCCGCGGCCGAACAGGATCCCGACATCGGGATCGTTCTGCTCGACCTCGCCATGCCGGGGATGAGCTGGTCCGATGGTTTGACCAAGCTGCGCGAGGTGCTGCCGAGCGAGGTGCCGGTGATCGTGTTGTCGGCTTCCGACGACCGGCGCCATGTCCTGCAGGCGGTCAACATGGGCGCCGCCGGCTTCATCCCCAAGACTTCGTCGAGCCGGGTGATGCTGTCGGCCCTCAAGCTGGTCCTGTCGGGGGGTGTCTACCTGCCGCCGGCCCTGCTCGACCAGGGGCCGTCGGGCAATGACGGCGCCGGGCTGCCGGTCGCGGGCGAATCCGCCCTGGCCGCCTTGACCCCGCGCCAGCGCGAGGTGCTGACCTTGCTCGGGCAGGGCAAGTCGAACAAGGAAATCGCCCGGGTGCTCGAATTGGCCGAAGGCACGGTCAAGCTGCATGTTACCGCCATCCTCAAGGCCCTCAACGTCAATAACCGGACGCGGGCGGTGGTGGCGGCGTCGCATCTGGGGCTGAATGCCCCCGATCTCAATACCTGATCCGATCCCGGAAGCCGATGCGAGAAACGCGTCGGTGACGGATCCCGCTCAGCCCTCCGTGTCCTCGGTCGGGCGGCGGCGATGCATGGTCAGCCCGACCTCGTCGAGGAAGGCCTGTTCCTTGCGGTCGCGCTCCTGCTGCGCCCGCTTGCGCCGCTCCCGGTCGGTGATCTCGTAGGTCTTCAGTTCGGTGAAGGCCTCGGCCAGTTCGTCGCGGGCGCGCAGGATCTCCTCGCGCACCGCCGCCAGTTGGCCGAACCGCTGGGCGCGACGGTCGAGCCAGGCCTGGGCGTAGGCGCCGTAGAAGGCGCCGATCCCGGTGGCGTCGCTGGCGGCGAGGCGCTGTTCCTCGGCCAGCTGGACCTCGGCGGCGTGGATCTCGGCCAGGATCTGTTCCTCGCGCGCCTGGAGCGCGGTCAGCGCCCGCCGCTTCTCATCGACGTTCCACTTGGCCAGCCGGATCAGGGTGGCCAGACCCTTGGCCCCGGCCATGACCTAGCGCCGCCCCATCCCGTCGCCGGAAAACGGCATCCCCAGCACCTCCGCCAACTGGGCGTAGCAGCCGGCGAGGTCGGTCGCCTCGCTCTTCAACTGGCCGAGGAAGCGTTCGATCGCCGGGTAGTAATGAATCGCCTCGTCCACCGCCGGGTCGGTGCCACGGCGGTAGGCGCCGAGCCGGATCAGCTCGGCCATGTCCTCGTAGGTGGCGAGCAGCGAGCGGGCGCGGCGGACCAGCGCGTTTTCCTCGTCGTTGTTGCAGCTCGGCATGGTGCGCGACACGCTGCGCAGGATGTTGACGGCGGGGTAGCGGCCCCGGTCGGCGATGGCGCGGTCGAGCACGATGTGGCCGTCGAGGATGCCGCGCACCGCGTCGGCGATCGGCTCGTTATGGTCGTCGGCATCGACCAGCACGGTGAACAGGCCGGTGATCGAGCCCTTGCCGACGCCCGGGCCGGCGCGTTCGAGCAGGCGGGGCAGTTCGGCGAACACCGTCGGGGTGTAGCCCTTCGAGGCCGGCGGCTCGCCCGCCGACAGCGAGATCTCGCGCTGGGCCATCGCGAAGCGGGTGACCGAATCCATCATGCACAGCACGTCGAGCCCCTGGTCGCGGAAGAATTCTGCCGCCGCCAGGGTGACGTAGGCGGCCTGGCGGCGCATCAGCGGGCTTTCGTCCGAGGTCGAGACCACCACCACCGATCGCTTCAGCCCCTCCTCGCCGAGATCGTCCTCGATGAATTCGCGCGCCTCGCGGCCGCGCTCGCCGATCAGCCCGATCACCGAGACGTCGGCCGAGGTGTTGCGGGCCATCATCGACAGCAGCGAGGATTTGCCGACGCCCGAGCCGGCGAAGATCCCCATCCGCTGCCCTCGGCAGCAGGTCAGGAAGGCGTTGACCGAGCGTACCCCCAGGTCGATCTTGCCGGCGACGCGCGAGCGGGCGTGGGCGGGGGGCGGCGCCGCCCGGATCGGCCGGCCGGCATCGCCGCTCGGCAGCGGTCCCAGCCCGTCGACCGGCTCGCCGAAGCCGTTGATCACCCGGCCGAGCCAGCCGGGATCGGGATAGACCACCGGGTCGGCCTCCTGCACCTCGGTGCGGCAGCCGAGCCCGATGCCATCGACGGCGGAGAACGGCATCAGCAGGGCGCGGCCGCCGCGAAAGCCGATCACCTCGCACACCACCCGCCGTCCGTCGCGCGCCACCACCGAGCAGCGGTCGCCGATCGACAGGCTGCGCTGGATGCCCCCGGCCTCGAGCAGCAGGCCCTGGACCCCGGATACCCGGCCATAGACCTGAATCGCCGGCACCCGGTCGATGTCGTTGATCAGGTTGCGCACCAGGAAACGCACGCGGCTTCTCCCTTATCGGATGATTTGACTTGCCCTCGCCTTCGGCTGGCGAGGATAGCGTATTCAGGTTAAAATAGTGCGTGGGTCAGAATCGACCCATGGTCCCGAGGGTCACGAGAATGCGTGTGCTGATTGTCGAAGACGACCCGCTGATTGCCCGTACCCTGGACGCGATGCTGCGGTCCGAGGGGATGGTGGTCGATGTCACCTCGCTGGGCGAGGATGGCCTGGAAATCGGCAAATTGTATGAATACGACATCATCCTGCTCGATCTGGTGCTGCCCGACATGGACGGCTACGAGGTGCTGCGCCGGCTGCGGGCGGCGCGGATCGAAACCCCGGTGCTGATTCTGTCCGGCCTGACCGAGCCCGACAAGAAGATCAAGGGGCTCGGCTCCGGCGCCGACGATTATCTGACCAAGCCGTTCGACCGCGGCGAACTGGTGGCGCGGATCCAGGCGATCGTGCGGCGTTCCAACGGCCACGCCCAGTCGGTGATCGTCACCGGCCCGCTCGAGGTCAATCTCGACGCCCGCACCGTCCAGGTCCGGGGCGAGCCGCTGCACCTCACCGCCAAGGAATACGGCATCCTCGAACTGCTCAGCCTGCGCAAGGGCCAGACCCTGACCAAGGAGCAGTTCCTCAACCATCTCTATGGCGGCATCGACGAGCCCGAACTCAAGATCATCGACGTGTTCATCTGCAAGCTGCGCAAGAAGCTGACCGCCGCCACCGGTGGCAGCCCCTGCATCGAGACGGTGTGGGGCCGGGGCTATGTGCTGCGCGATCCCGATCCGGCCCGGGCGGCGGCGGCACCGGCGCGGCGGCCCGGCTGAGGTCAGTTGCCGTCGCCGACCCAGGGCAGCGTCACCACCGCCACCCCTTCCTCGCGCAGGTCCTGGGCCTCGGCCCGGGTCGCCTCGCCATAGATCGGCCGGGCATCGCACTCGCCGTAATGAATCCGCCGCGCCTCCTCGGCGAAGCGTCCGCCGACATAGTCACAGTGGGCCTCGACCGCGCGGCGGATTTCGCGCAGCGCCTGCCGCAGGGCGGCGGCCTCGGGGGCGGCGGGGGTCGGTTCGGCGTGGCCGCGCGCCACCCGGGGCGCCATCGGCGCCTTGCGCACCCCGTGGTCCCCGCAGACCGGACAGGCGATGTCGCCCGCCGCCGCCTGGGACTCGTAGGTGGCGTTGTCGCGAAACCAGGCCTCGAATTCGTGCTGCTCGGCGCAGCGCAGCGTGAACAGGATCATCCCGGCCATCATACATCCGCCGCCCGCTCTTGCCGAGCGCCGAGCGGTGGGCTCCGCCCACACCCGCCAAGGGCCGAGGGCCCTTGGATCCGGTCGATGGTCGGGAGCGGAACGGCCTGTCCGCTTGGGCGCGGGCGGAGCCCGCGTCAGCGCCGGGCGGCGGCGCGGGCGATCATCATCACCGCGCGCGAGGTGATCGCGGCGGCGGGCAGGCCGGTCGATTTGCAGTCGAGTTCGGCCTCGCACAGCAGATCGAGGGCGCGGCCGAGCCGGTCGGCCGGCCAGCGGGCGAGCTGGCGGCGGAAGCGGTCGGCCGCCTTGAAGATCACCGGCGGCTTCAGCGCGGCCATCGCCTGATCGACCGACTTGCCCTGGGCGATCAGGCCGGCGGCGAAATGGAGGCGGAGGAAATGGCGGGCCAGCGCGCGCAGCACCATCACCGGCTGGGCGCCTTCGTGCAGCAGCTTGTCGAGCACCCGCTGCGCCACCGCGTGGTTGCCGTCGGCGGTGGCGAGGGTGAGGTCGTCGAGGCCGCGCGCGGCGCTGTCGCCGATGCAGGCGGCGGCGTCCTCCAGCCGCACCCGGCCGGGGCCGCCCATGTAGAGGATCAGCTTGGCCAGTTCAGAGCGGGTCAGCCGGCGGTCGCCGCCGAGATGGTCGGTCAGCCAGGCCATCGCCTCGGGCTCGGCCACCAGCCCGGCCGCCTTCAACTCGGCCTGGATCACCCCTTCGAGCGCGGCGCCGTCATCGGCATAGCAGGCCAGGGCGGCGGCATTGTCGGCCCCCTCGCACAGCTTGCGCAGCGACGAGCGCGGGCCGAGTTCGCCGGCTTCGATCACCACCAGCGAATCCCCGCGCGCGGAGGCGAGGAAGGCGGTGACGGCGGCGGTGTGGGCATCGCCGGCCTCGCGCAGCACCACCACCCGCCGGCCACCGCCGAGCGCGATCGCCGCCGCCTCGTCGGCCAGCGCCGCCGGGCTTTCGCGCAGATGGGTGCCGGTCAGTTCCGCCACCCGGAACGGGTCGGACAGGTCGGGCACCACCCCCCGCATCAGCCGCTCGACCCGCTCCCGCACCAGTCCCTGGTCGGGGCCGAACACCAGGACGGCGCGGAAGGCCGGATCAGGCTGGCGCAGCAGCGCCTCGATCCGGGCGGGGGCGATCTTCATGGCCGCGCGGCGGACGGGGCCAGCGGCAGGACGCCATCCTGCTTGCGCCGGTAGGACGGATCGTCGGGATGGTCGTGGTAGCGTTCCAGCGCGGCGGCGATCCGGCTGCGGATGTCGTCGGCGATCTGCACCGCCGCCCGGTCGCGGGCGTCGCGCTCCATCACCACGCTGGCATAGCGGGCGCCGACCGAATCGAAGCTGACGATGGTCGAGGCGCTGTCGGACAGCAGCGTCAGTCCCTCCGCATTGAGGGTGAAGCTGGCGGTGAGGGTCAGGTTGCTGAGGGTCGAATAGCTGTCGCGCCGGTAGCCGAGGTCGCTGTAATTCTCGGTCAGGCGGACGGTCAGGGTGTAGAGCGGGTCGGCCGGCTCGCCGCGCGGGCTCAGCCGTTGCAGCAGGGCGTTGCGCACCAGCTGGCCGGTGCGGTCGGCGATCGGGTCGATGCGGATCCGGGCCAGTTCGGCCGCGCCTCCCGGCTTGCCCCGTCCGTCGGCGGACAGTTCCTCCGGGCCGGGGACGGCGTGGATCGCGCGAAAGCCGCAGCCGGCCGGGCCCAGCCCGGCCAGCGCGACGCCCAGCAGCAGCAGCCTAGGCCACGACATTGACGATCCGATTGGGCACGACCACCACCTTGCGCGGCGGCTTGCCGGCCAGCGCGGCGACCACCCCGGGCTGTTCCAGCGCGGTGCGTTCGGCCAGGGCGGGCTCGGCGTTCTTGGGCAGGGTGATGGTGGCGCGCAGCTTGCCGTTGACCTGGACCGCGACGGTGACGCTGTCCTCGACCAGCAAGGCGGGGTCGGCCTCGGGCCAAGGGGTTTCGGCGATCAGGCTGTCATGGCCGAGCAGCGACCACATCTCCTCGGCCAGATGCGGCAGCATCGGCCCGATCAGGCGGGCGGTGACCTCCAGCCCCTCGCGCAGCACCCAGGCGGAATCGCTGTCCGGGGCCGGGCTGCCCAGCTCGCCCAGCGCGTTGGTCAGTTCGCGCACCCGGGCCACCGCCTTGTTGAAGGCGAAGCGGTCGAGGTCGTCGCCGACCTGGGCGATGGTCTTGTGCACCAGCCGGCGCAGCTTGGCCGCCGCCGCGCCCAGCTCGGGCATCGGCGTGCCGGGCGCCGGCAGGTCGGCGGTGGCGGCGAGGCGCCACAGCCGGTTGACGTAGCGCCACGCCCCGTCGATGCCGGCCTCGGTCCAGTCGAGGTCGCGGTCGGGCGGGCTGTCCGACAGCATGAACAGCCGGGCGGTGTCGGCGCCGTAATTGTCGATGATGCCGGCCGGATCGACCACGTTCTTCTTCGACTTGCTCATCTTCTCGGAGCGGCCGACGGTGACCGGCTCGCCGCTGCCGACCCGGACCGGCTGGCCGTCGGCGCCGCTGGTCACCTCGCTCGGGAACAGCCAGGAGCCGTCGGCGGCCTTGTAGGTCTCGTGGCAGATCATCCCCTGGGTCAGCAGCCCGGCGAACGGCTCCTTGATGTCGAGATAGCCGCACGCCCGCAGCGCCCGGGTGAAGAAGCGGGAATAGAGCAGGTGCAGCACCGCGTGCTCGATGCCGCCGATATACTGATCGACCGGCAGCCAGTGCTCGGCGGCGGCGCGGTCGAAGGCGATGTCGGCGCGGTCGGGCGAGGTGTAGCGGGCGAAGTACCAGGAGGATTCGAAGAAGGTGTCGAAGGTGTCGGTCTCGCGCCGGGCCGGGCGGCCGCAGCACGGGCAGGCGACGTCCTTCCAGGTCGGATGATGGGCGAGCGGGTTGCCGGGATTGTCGAAGCTGACATCCTCGGGCAGCCGCACCGGCAGGTCGGCTTCCGGCACCGGCACCGCGCCGCAGGTGTCGCAATGGACGATCGGAATCGGGCAGCCCCAGTAACGCTGGCGCGACACGCCCCAGTCGCGCAGGCGGTAGCTGACGGTGCCGGCACCGATGCCGAGCTGTTCGATCCGGGCGATCGCCGCTTTCTTGGCCTCTTCGACCGCCAGGCCGTCGAGGAAGCCGGAATTGATCAGCACGCCGTCGCCGGTAAAAGCGGTGCCGGCGGCGATCTGGGCCGCCGCCGCTTCGCGCTCGGTGGCCGGCTCGACCACCTGGGCGTAGCCGAGGCCGTATTTGGTGGCGAAGTCGAGGTCGCGCTGGTCATGGGCGGGACAGCCGAAGATCGCCCCGGTGCCGTATTCCATCAGCACGAAATTGGCGACGTGGATCGGCAGGGTGCGGCCGGGCTCGAACGGATGCCGCGCCTTGAGGCCGGTGTCGAAGCCCTTCTTCTCGGCGGTCTCGATCGCCGCTTCCGAGGTGCCCATCCGGTTGCACTCGGCGATGAACGCGGCCAGGGCCGGATTGTCGCGCGCCAGCTCGGCCGCCAGCGGATGGTTGGCGGCGATGGCGACGAAGCGGGCGCCGAACAGGGTGTCGGGCCGGGTGGTGAAGATCTCGATCCCGTCGGTGCGGCCCTCGACCTGGAAGGTCAGCCGGGCGCCCTCGGAGCGGCCGATCCAGTTCTCCTGCATCAGCCGCACCCGCTCGGGCCAGCGTTCCAGCGTGCCGAGCGAATCGAGCAGGTCCTGGGCAAAGGCGGTGATCTTGAGGAACCATTGCGACAGCAGGCGCTTTTCCACCAGCGCGCCCGAGCGCCAGCCGCGGCCGTCGATCACCTGCTCGTTGGCCAGCACGGTATGCTCGACCGGATCCCAGTTGACCCAGGATTCCTTGCGGTAGACCAGCCCGGCCTTGAGGAAATCCAGGAACATCTTCTGTTCGTGGCGGTAGTATTCCGGCTCGCAGGTGGCGACCTCGCGGGTCCAGTCGTAGGACAGGCCCATCGATTTCAGCTGGGTGCGCATCGCCGCGATGTTGTCGCGGGTCCATTGGGCGGGGTGGACGCCGTGCTGGATCGCCGCGTTCTCCGCCGGCAGGCCGAAGGCGTCCCAGCCCATCGGATGCAGCACGTCGTAGCCGCGCGCCCGCTTGACCCGGGCCACCACGTCGCCCAGGGTGTAATTGCGGACGTGCCCCATGTGAATCCGCCCCGACGGATAGGGGAACATCTCAAGGACGTAGTATTTCGGCCGATCAGAAGGGGGCGGGGCGGCGAAGCAGTCGCGCTCCTCCCACACCTTTTGCCAGTGGGCCTCGGTTTCCTTGACGTTGTAGCGGTCGGTACTCGTGCGGTCGGGGCGCGACATTTCGTCGTCTGTCTTTCTTCGGGTTCGAGGGGGAACTATTCCTGGGAGGCCAGGCGGAGCTGGCGGGCCCGGGTCAGGATCGCGTTTTCAAGGTCGGCGGCCATGCGCGGATCGATGCGGACATCGACCCAGGCGCCGGAGGCGTCGCGCCCCTGCTTGAACAGCGCCACCTTGACCCCGTCGGCGCGCAGCGTGCGGTCGAGGATGAACACGTTGACCTTGTAGCGCTCGTTGGGGGTCTCGGGCAGCTGGTACCAGTCGGTGATGATGGTGCCGCCGAAGGCGTCGGCCGAGGTGATCGGCATGAAGGCGATGGTGTCGAGCGAGGCCCGCCACAGGAAGGCGTTGACGCCGATGCCGGCGCCGCCGCCGTTGTTGTCCTTGGTCTTGCCGAACAGGCCCTCGGGACCGAAGATCGATTCCTGTTTCTCGTTGGACATGCGGGGCGCGCTGTCGCCCTTTTCCCGGGTCGGATAGACCGCCTGGGCGCTGTCGCAGGCCGACAGCAGCAGGCTGGTCAGCAAGGCGGCAGGAACGGCGAGGCGAACCGCGTGTCTGGATCTGATCATGTCGGGCCTTACATCACCGCCGCGCGACCGGCCGCGCGGCCATTTGGGCAAACCGGAATCGTCGCGGCCAGGGCCCCGTCTGGTCGGGGCCGCGCCCGGAGCGCCCGCAGGATGCACCGAGACCCGCCCGCGCGGCAAGGGTCAAAAGGGCCGAAGCCGGGCGGTCAGGGGCGGTCGCCGGCGAGATGGCGCAGCCCGGACTGGAGATAGTCCCAGCCGGTGACCAGGGTCAGCACCGCCGCGACCGACAGGCCGATCTCGCCGATCGCCTGGGTCGGCAGCACCGGCAGGGCGTCGCCGACCAGCAGCACCGGGATCGCCACCATCTGGATCCCGGTCTTCCATTTGGCCAGCCGGCTGACCGGCAGGCCGACCCGGACCTCGGCCAGGAACTCGCGCAGGCCCGACACCATGATCTCGCGCAGCACGATCACCAGCCCCGACAGGATCGACAGATCATCGACGCGGTGGAACGCCACCAGCAGGAACAGCACCGACACCACCAGCAGCTTGTCGGCGATCGGGTCGAGGAAGCGGCCGAAGGCCGACACCTGATTGCGCGACCGGGCGACGTAGCCGTCGAACCAGTCGGTGATCGCGGCGGCGACGAACAGCGCGCAGGCGACCCAGCGGGCGCCCGAGCCATCGACGTAGAACAGCGCGACGATCACCGGGATCACCAGGATGCGCGACAGGGTCAGTAGATTGGGAAGGGTGGTCACCATCGGTCCATGTCCGTCTCGCCCGCAGCCCCGCCGGAACCGGCCTGCCACACAGCGCGGGGATACTAGCCCGGTTGTTTCCCCCTGTCACGACCACCAGGGCGGAAAATTCCCGACCCCCTCCGCCCGGCCGGGGTCACCCCCCGTCCTCGGGATGGAAGAAGGCGTGCAGGGAGCGGGCCAGGGCGTGGCTGATCCCCTCGACCGCCGCCAGTTCCTCCAGGCCGGCCTCGGCCACCGCGCGGGGCGAACCGAAATGGGTCAGCAGCGCCTTCTTGCGCTTGGCGCCGATCCCGGGGACGTCGTCGAGCGTCGAGCGGGTCAGCCCCTGGCTGCGGCGGGCGCGGTGGGTGCCGATCGCGAAGCGGTGGGCCTCGTCGCGCAGCCGCTGGAGGAAATACAGCACCGGATCGCGCGGCGGCAGGCCGAACGGTTCGCGCCCGGGCAGGAAGAAACGCTCCCGCCCGGCGTCGCGGTCGGGCCCCTTGGCGATGCCGACGATGGCGAGGTCGTCGATGCCGAGCTCGTCGAGCACCGCCTGGACGCTGGCGAGCTGGCCGGCGCCGCCGTCGATCAGGATCAGATCGGGCCAGTGGCCGAGCGCGCGGTCGGGATCCTCGCGCTGGGCCCGCGACAGCCGGCGGGTCAGCACCTCGCGCATCATCGCGAAATCGTCGCCCGGGGTCAGGCCGGCCGAGCGGATGGTGTATTTGCGCCAGGCCGATTTCAGCAATCCCTCGGGGCCGGCGACGATCATCGCCCCCACCGCGTCGCTGCCCTGGATGTGGCTGTTGTCGTAGACCTCGATCCGCCGGGGCGGGGCATCGAGGCCGAACAGGTCGCCGACCCCGGCCAGCAGCTTCTGCCACGCCCCGCTCTCGGCGAGGCGGCGGGCCAGGGCGTCGCGGGCATTGTCGGCGGCATGCCCGACCAGCCGGGTACGGTCGCCGCGCTGCGGCACCTGGAGCCGGACCTTGCGCCCGGCCTTCTCGCTCAACGCCTCGGCGACGATCGCCGGTTCAGCCGGGGCGAGGTTGAGCAGGATCTCGGGCGGCGGCGGCCGGTCGGCGTAGAACTGGCCGAGGAAGGCGGCCAGCACCGCCGGGGCCTCCTCGTCGCGGCCATGCTGGGGGAAATAGGCGCGGTTGCCGCAATGGCAGCCGGCCCGGTAGAACACCACCTGGACCGAACTGGCGCCGCCCTCCTGGTGGAGCGCGATCACGTCGGCCTCCTCCAGCCCCTCGGCGGCGCTGTCGGGATTGGCCTGGACCCGCGCCAGCGCCCGCAGCCGGTCGCGCAGCACCGCCGCCTCCTCGAAGTCCAGCGCTTCGCTCGCCGCCTCCATCCGCGCCGCGAGCTCGTGGCGGATGCGCTGGCTGTGGCCGGACAGGAAGGCGCGGGCGCCCTCGACCAGCGCCGCATAGGCCTCGGGGCTGATCCGGCCGGCGCAGGGGGCGCTGCATCGCTTGATCTGGTACAGCAGGCAGGGGCGGGTGCGGCTGGCGAACACCGCGTCGGTGCAGGACCGCAGCAGGAAGGCCCGTTGCAGCGCGGCGAGGCTGTGATTGACCGCGGCGGCCGAGGCGAACGGGCCGAAATACTGGCCGGGGCGGGTGCGGGCGCCGCGATGCTTGATCACCTGCGGCCAGTCATGGTCGGCGGTGATCAGGATGTGGGGGAAGCTCTTGTCGTCCTTCAGCAGGATGTTGTAGCGCGGCCCGAGCGACTTGATCAGGGTGCTTTCGAGCAGCAGCGCCTCGACCTCGCTGCGGGTGGTCACCACCTCCATCGCCACCGTTTCCGAGATCATCCGCTGGATGCGCAGGGTCTGGCGGTCGGGGTGGGTGTAGGCCACCACCCGCTTCCTGAGGTTCTTGGCCTTGCCGACATACAGAACCGCGCCCCGGCGGTCGAGCATGCGGTAGACCCCGGGGCCGCTGCCCAGGGTGTCGAGGAAGCGGCGGATCGCCGCCACCCCGGCGGCGAGCGGCCCCTCCGCCCGTGAGGCGTCGGAATCGGGGTCCATGTTATCGCTTTGGTTGGGGAGGGCGATTTCCTCTTGCGGAGCGGGATATCCACGATTCCTGTGGATAAGGCTGTTGAGAAGATGGGGATCGTGCGGCGCCACCAAGGATCTTCCTGCGATTCAGCGTTTTGCCCAAAGGCTGAGCAGAATCGTCTAGCTGTTGTTTTTCAACATCTTAGCACGGAAGCGGGGGCTGAATTCCAGGTTTTTCGCGCCTTTCGCCGGGGGGGAGGGCGGCGGCGGTGCTGATCACGCCCTGTGCACAACTGGCGGGCGCGCCGGCCCGGCGGGGCGAGCGTGCCCGGAGCGGCGCCGAGCGGGGCCACCGCCCGGGCGCGGGGATATCCACCATCGTGGTGGATAAGTCTGTTGGCAAGGACGGCAAAGGCTGGGGGCAGGCGCGGACTCGCTGGCCGGCGTGGGAAATGCCCGTTTGCTGGGCAGCGGGGGTGGCGACGGATTTTTCCAGGCGTTTCCCGCCTTTGACCCGGCGCGGGCGGCGTGGCGGTCCCCGCGGCGGGCGCGGCGGCGGCGGGCGCGGGCCGGCGCGGCGGGCTGTGTACAACCGGCGGCGGTGGGGGCGGGGGGACGGGCGGCCGGCGGGGTGGGGGATAGAGGGTTGATCGGCGTGGGCTTTTTGCCGGGGCCGGCCGACATATCCACGAAAGCTGTGGACAAGTCTGTTGGCAACCCCGGGATGGCCGGGCGCAAGCCAGGGACTCCCTGGGATTCACCGGTTTGCCCGATATCTGGGCATTGCGGCGATCTCGTTTTATTTCAGGGACTTATCCTGGCGCGACGGCGCGGCGCGCCGGATTTCGCGTCATTTCCCACGACAATGCGACAAAAACATGGCGAATCCGCCCCTTGCCGCCGCCTGTGCAAAAGTCCGCCGCCCTCATTCCGCGAAGGCGTCGCCGGCGACCCCCCAGCCGAGATGCTGGCCCCCATCGAGGGCGATCATCTGCCCGGTCAGGGCCGGACTGGCGAGCAGGAAGCGCACCGCCGCGCAGATTTCGTCCGGGCTGGTGCCGTGGCCGAGCGGCATCGCCGCGGTCTGGGCGGCAAAGGCCTCGGCGCTCTGGCGTTCGCTCGGCAGGGTGGGGCCGGGGCCGACCGCCACCACCCGGATCCGCGGCGCCAGCGCCAGGGCCAGGGTGCGGGTCAGGGTCCACAGCCCGGCCTTGCTGAGGGTATAGGTGACGAAATGCGGGGTGAGGTTCCACACTCGCTGGTCGATCAGGTTGACCACCACCCCCTCGGCGCCGTCGGGCAGGGCGCGGGCCAGCGCCTGGGTCAGCACGAACGGGGCGCGCAGGTTGACCTCCATGTGCAGGTCCCACGAGGCGCGGCTGGCATCGAGCGCGCCGTCGCGTTCGAAGGTCGAGGCGTTGTTGACCAGCACCCCGACCGGGCCGAGCCGGGCGGCGGCCCGATCGAGCAGCGCGGCGAGCTGGTCCTCGCGGGCGAGGTCGGCGGCCAGCGCCACCGCCCGGCCGCCGCCGGCTTTGATCTCGGCCACCACCGCCTCGGCCGCCTCGGCCGAGCGGGCATGGTGGACCGCGACGGCGAAGCCGGCCCGGGCGAGGTCGAGGGCGAGGGCGCGGCCGATCCGCCGCGCCGCGCCGGTGACCAGGGCGGTGCGGGGCAGGGCCGGGGAAAAGGGATCGGCGGGCATCGGGCTCTCCGGCGGGGGCGCGCGGCCGGGCGCGGCGCTCCGGCCAGGGACGGGGAGTGTAGCCCGGATCGCCGCCGCTGTCGCGCCGAGGAAACCCTCGCGCGCCGCCTTCGTCCCCTCTTATCCTTTTGCGCGCCATCGGCCGCCGTCCGCCCCCCTTGCCAGCCGACCGTGCCGCGCCAACCTGTCAGACGTGAGGTGCTGGCCTGGAGAGTCCCCCGATGCCGCTGTTCGATTCGCTGAAAAGCCTGCTGTCCGCCGTGGTCGGCCGCCCCGGCGCGGCCCCCGACCATCCCGCCCCGCTCCGGATCGACTGGGGCGCGCTGCCGCTGCCGGCGCTGAACGGCGGCGCGATCGATCCCGACAGCCTGCGGGGCAAGGTGGTGCTGGTGGTCAACACCGCCTCGAAATGCGGCTTCACCCCGCAATATGCCGGGCTGGAGGCGCTGTGGCGGGAATTCCGCGAGCGCGGGCTGGTGGTGCTGGGGGTGCCGTCGAACGATTTCGGCGGCCAGGAGCCGGGCGCCGAGGCCGAGATCGCCTCGTTCTGCGCGGTCAATTACGGGGTCGATTTCCCGCTGCTGGCCAAGCAGGCGGTGTCGGGGCCCAAGGCCCATCCGTTCTATCTGTGGGCGGCCGAGCGCACCGGCCCGCTCGGGGTGCCGCGCTGGAACTTCCACAAGCTGCTGATCACCCGCGACGGCCGGCTGCTCGACTGGTTTTCCAGCATCACCGCGCCGGACTCCGACCGGCTGCGCTCGGCGATCGACCGCGCCCTCGACCTGCCGGCCGGGTGATCCCGACGGCGCGCCCGGGGTTGCCGCCCCGGACCCCGCCTGGAGGCGGGCGCCTCCAGACCTCTCCTGTTTTCAGCGGGAGGGGCGGGGGGCCGCCGTGTCAGTCGCGGAAATTGACGAACTGAAGCGGGCGGTCGGCCTCCAGCTTGCGCAGCAGGGCGATGGTCTCCTGCAACTCGTCGCGCTTCTTGCCGGTGACGCGCAGTTCCTCGCCCTGGATCGCGGCCTGGACCTTGATCTTGCTGTCCTTGATGGTCTTGACCAGCAGCTTGGCCAGATCCTTGTCGATCCCTTCCTTGATGTCGATCTGCTGGCGGACCGAATTGCCGGCGGCCTTCTCGACCGTCTTGAATTCCATCACCAGCGGATCGACCTTGCGGCGGGTGAAATGGACCTTCAGCAGTTCATGCATCTGCTTCAGCTTGGCGTCGTCATCGGCCAGCACGGTGATGGTCTTGTCGGCGCGCTCGACCGAGCAGCGGGCGCCCTTGAAGTCGAACCGCTGGGCGATTTCGCGGGTGACTCCGGCCAGGGCGTTGTCGATCTCGGCCAGATCGGTCTTGGAAACGACGTCGAAGGACGGCATCGCGGTTCCTCTGCACAGGGGTGACGTAATGCGGCCGGGTTGTAGCACAGCCGCCGCCGTCGCCCAAGCCGTCCGCCGGGCGGGGCGCGGCGGCGGACCCGCCCTGGATCTGGCGGCGGCGGTGGATTACGTATAGTGTGCGCATCGTCCGCTGCCCGTCACGATTCATAGGCTCCGTCCATGTCTTCCGCTGCTTCGTCCCGTCCCCGCCCGGTCGTCCTCTGCATCCTCGACGGCTGGGGCTGGCGCGAGGATCCCACCGCCAACGCCATCGCCCAGGCCCGCGCGCCGCACTGGCACCGCCTGCTGGACGCCTATCCCCATGCCCTGCTCAACAGCTCGGGGCTGGAGGTCGGGCTGCCGGACGGGCAGATGGGCAATTCCGAGGTCGGCCACATGAATCTGGGCGCCGGCCGGGTGGTGATGCAGGATCTGCCCCGGATCGACGCGGCGGTGGCCGACGGCTCGCTCGCCGCCAATCCGGCGCTGGCGGCGATGATCGCCGGGCTCAAGGCCAACGGCGGCACCTGCCACCTGCTCGGCCTGCTGAGCCCGGGCGGGGTCCATTCCCACCAGGACCATCTCGCCGCGCTGGCCCGCGCCGTGGCGGCGGCAGGGGTGCCGGTGGCGGTGCATGCCTTCCTCGACGGCCGCGACACCCCGCCCTCGAGCGCGCCCGGCTATCTCGCCCGTTTCCTCGACGCGGTGGCCGGGCTGCCGGTGCGGGTCGCCACCGTCTCCGGCCGCTATTACGCGATGGACCGCGACAAGCGCTGGGAGCGGGTGTCGCTGGCCTGGGCGGCGCTGGTCGAGGCCGAGGGCCAGAGCGCGCCCGATGCCCTGGCGGCGGTCGAGGCCTCCTACGCCGCCGGCAAGACCGACGAATTCGTGCTGCCGACGGTGATCGGCGATTATGCGGGGATGCAGGACGGCGACGCCCTGCTGATGGGCAATTTCCGCTCCGACCGCGCCCGCGAGATCCTCGCCACCCTGGTCGATCCGGCCTTCGACGGCTTTGCCCGCGCCCGTCAGGTGGCGTGGTCGGCCCGGCTCGGCATGGTCGAATATTCGACCGAGCTGAACGCCTTCCTCACCCCGCTGTTCCCGCCGGAATCGCTGTCGGGCATCCTGGGCGAGGTGGTGTCGGCGGCCGGGCTGCGCCAGCTGCGGCTGGCCGAGACCGAGAAATACGCCCACGTCACCTTCTTCTTCAACGGCGGGCGCGAGCAGGTGTTCCCGGGCGAGGAGCGGATCCTGGTCCCCAGCCCCAAGGTCGCCACCTACGACCTCCAGCCGGCGATGTCGGCGGTCGAGGTGGCCGATCGCGCGGTGGCGGCGATCGAGGGCGGCGGCTTCGACCTGATCGTGATCAATTTCGCCAATGGCGACATGGTCGGCCATACCGGCATCCTGCCGGCGGCGGTGGCGGCGGTGGAAACCGTCGATGCCTGCCTCGGCCGGCTGGAGACGGCGATCCTCGCCGCCGGCGGCACCCTGCTGGTCACCGCCGACCATGGCAATGCCGAGATGATGACCGATCCGGTCACCGGCCAGCCGCACACCGCCCACACCACCGGGCCGGTGCCGGCGGTGCTGGTGGCGCCGCCGGGCGGGATCGGCGGGCTGGCCGATGGCCGCCTCGCCGACGTCGCCCCCACCCTGCTGGCCCTGCTCGGTCTGCCCCAGCCGCCCGAGATGACCGGGCATTCGCTGCTTGTGGCGGCCTGAGCCGCTCTGGACGCTGACGGCGCTGCTGCTCCTGTCCGGGGCGGCGGCGGCCGCGCCCGCGCCGGCGGACGATCCCGGCCGGCGGCTGCGCGAGGTCGAGGGCGAGCTGGTCCGCTCGCGCGCGCTGCATGACGAGATCCGCAGCCGGGCCGCCGACCTCGCCGCCGAGACGGCGCGGGTGCGGGGCGAGATGGTCAAGGCCGCCCGCGCCGCCCAGGAAAGCGAGGACCGCCTGTCCGAGTTGGAGGCCCAGCTCGACGAACTGGGCCGGCGCGAGGCGGCCGACGCCGAGGCGCTGCAACGCCGCGCCCGCCAGCAGGTCGGGGTGCTGACCGCGCTGATGCGGCTGGCATGGCGGCCGACCGAGGCGCTGATCGCCCAGCCGCAGAGCCCGGCCGACACGGTGCGCTCGGCGATCCTGCTGCGGGCGGCGGTGCCGCAGATCGAACATTCCGCCGCCGACCTGCGCGGCGAGATCGCCGCCGTCACCAAACTGCGCGAGGCGATCGGCGAGAAGAAGGCGCGGATCGCCGCCACCACCGGCCAGCTCGAACAGGAACGCCACCGGCTGGAGGATCTGGTCGAGCGCAAGAGCCAGATCCAGCGCGACACCGAGGCCCAGCGCAGCGCCGCCGAGGCGCGGATGCGCGACCTCGCCGCCCAGGCCGACGATCTGCGCGACCTGATGGCCCGGCTTGAACAGGAACGCCAGCGCCGGGTGACCGAGGCGGCGGAGAAGGCGGCGGCCGAGAAGGCGGCGCGCGAGGCGGAAAAGGCGGCGCGCGAAGCGGCGGCGGCGGCCCGGCTGGCGGCGGAAAAGGCGGCGCGCGCCGCCGCGATCGCCGCCGCCAAGGCCGAGCGCGAGGCCGCCGCCGC
>NZ_JBHUIY010000031.1:0-42758 GCF_042683125.1 Phaeospirillum tilakii | reverse complement strand
GCCGCCGAGGCGGTCGACCCCGAGCAGCGTCGCGCCGCCGGCTTCTGGGCCGGCTCGCGCCGCCAGGGGGCCGAGGCGGCCCGGGCCGGCGACGCCCCCCGTGCCCTGGCGCTGGCCCGGCAGGCGCTGGCGCTGGCGCGCGACAATCTCGGTCCCGACCACCGCGCCACCCTGATCAGCCTGGGCGACCTCGCCGCCGCCGAGCGCGCCGCCGGCAATGTCGCCGGGGCGGACGGCCTCTATCGCGAGGCGATCGCCCGCAGCGGCGCCGTGCTCGGCCCCGGCCATCCCGACACCCTGGCGCTCTATCCGCCGCTGGCGGCGCTGCTGCGCGAGCAATTGCGGCTGGGCGAGGCGGCGGCGCTGCTGGAGCAGGGCGCCGCCGCCGCCGCCCAGGCGCTCGGCCCGACCCATCCCCAGACGCTGAGCCTGGCCTTCGCCCTGGCCGGGGCGCGGCTCGATCTCGGCCGGCCGGCGCTGGCGCGGGACGGGCTCGCCCCGCTGTGCGAGGCGATCGCCGCCGATTACGGCGCGGCGCATGAGCAATACGCCCATTGCCTGTCGCTTGAGGCCCGCACCCGGCGCCAGCAGGGCGCCTTCGCCGCCGCCGCCGCGCTGCTCGACCGCGCCCGCGCGATCGAGGCGCTGGCCCTGCCGGCCGACGCCCCGGCGGCGCTGGCGACCCGGCTGGAGGCGGGCGAGGTGGCGCGCCGGCTGGCCCAGACCGACGCCGCCCGCGCCCTGTTCGAGGGGGTGGCCAAGGCGGGGCAGGGCGCGGCCGAGGGGCTGGCGCTTTCCGCCCGCGCCGATCTGGCCGAACTCGACGCCGCCGCCGGCGAGGCGGGGGCCGAGGCCGAGGCCCGCGCCGTGCTGGCGGCGCGGATCGCCCGCGACGGCGCCGACGCGCCCGACAGCCTCGCCGCCCGCTCGACCCTGGCCCAGGTGCTGCGCCAGCTCGGCCGGCTGACCGAGGCCGAGGCCGAGTTCGCGCGGGTGTGGCAGGGCTATCGCGACCGGCTGGGCGAGGGCCATCCCGCCACCCTGGTCGCCGCCGACAATCTGGGCGAGCTGCTGGAGCAGGAAGGGCTGTACGATCGGGCCGAGCCGGTGCTGCGGGCCGGGCTCGACGGTGCCCGCGCCGTGTTCGGCGCGCTGCATCCGACCACCCTGACCGCGCTCAACAATCTGGCCCTGCTGCATGAGGGCCAGGGCCTGTTCGACAAGGCCGAGCCGCTGGAGCGGGCGGCGGCCTCGGGCTTCGCCGAGACGCTCGGCCCGGCCCATCCCGACAGCCTCGCCGCCCTCAACAACCTCGCCTACCTGCTGATGCTGAAGGGGGCGCCGGCCGAGGCGGCGCCGTTGTTCGACCGGGTCCATCAGGGCTGGGCCCAGACGCTGGGGCCGCAGGCGCGCGACACGCTGAAGGCGCTCAACAATCGCGGCCGGGCCCGGCTGGCCCAGGGCGATGTCGCGGCGGCCGAGCCGCTGCTGCGCGCGGCGCTGACGTTGCGCCGCGCCAGCCTGGGCGAGCGCCATCCCGACACCCTGCGCTCGATGCACGATCTGGCTGCCGCCCGCCGCGCCGCCGGCAAGCCGGCCGAGGCGGCGGCGCTGCTGCGTCAGACCCTGGCCGGCGACGAGGCGGTGCTGGGGCCGCTCCATCCCTACACCTTCGAGACCCTGGCCAGCCTCGCCGGGGCCGAGGAAGCCCTGGGGGCGCTGGAGGCGGCCCACGCCACCCGCCGGCTGGCGTTCCAGCGCCGCACCGCCTTCCTCGACCGGATGCTGCCGGTCACCGGCGAGGCGGCGCGCGAGGGCTATCTGCGGCTCCAGGCGCCGGAATATTCGGCCTATGTCGCCCTGCTGACCCGGCTCGACCCGGCCGAGGGCGGGCGCGAGCTGGCCGAGGTCGGGCTGGCGCGCAAGGGGCTGCTGTTGCAGGTGGCGTCGGAGACGGCGCAGATCGCCCGGCTGGCCCGCGACCCGGCGCTCGACCGCATCGCCGCCGCCCTGGCCGCCGCGCGCAAGGATCTCGCCGCCCGCACCCTGGCCGGGCCGGCGCCCGACCAGGACGCCGCCGCCCATGCCGCCGCCCTGGCCGCGATCGCCGAGCGGATTTCCGCCCTTCAGGGCGAACTGGGCCGGGCCAGCCAGCGCCTGCGCCGCACCATTGCCCCGGCCACCCTCGACGAACTGGTGGCGGCGCTGCCCGATCAGGCGGCATTGGTCGATTACGTCGCCTACACCGATCCGGCCGGCGGGCGGGCGCTGGCGGCGGCGGTGCTGCGCAAGGAAGCAAGCGGGCCGGTGTTCACCCTGGTCCGCCTCGGCGACGCCGCCGCGATCGACCGCGCCGTCGCCCGCTACCGCGCCGCGATCCAGGACGAGGAGGCCGAACTCGACGACCAGCTCGATGCCGGTCAGGCGGTGGCCCGGCTGGTGTGGACCCCGCTGGCGGCGGCGCTGGGCGGGCGCGGCCGGGTCTATCTGGTGCCCGACGGCCAGCTCAACCTGCTGCCGTTCGCCGCCCTGGTCGGCGAGGACCGCCATTATCTGGTCGAGCGGGTCGATCTGCGCCTGCTGACCTCCAGCCGCGACCTGCTGATGCGGCCGCTGCCGCTGGCGACCGGGCCGGTGGTGATCGATGCCGGCCCCGATTACAACGCCGCGACCCAGCCGGCGCCCGAAGCGGCGGCGGAGGCGGCCGCCGCCGGCCGCGCCGCCCGGCCGGTCGAGGCCGGGCTGCGCGGCGCCGCCGGATTGCGCGGGCTGCATTTCGACCCGCTGCCCGGCGCGGCGCGCGAGGGGGCGGTGATCGAGCGCACGGTCGAGGCCGAGGGCCGGCCGACCCGGGTCCGCTCCGGCGCCGAGGCGGAGGAGGCCAGCCTGCGCGGGCTCGACTCGCCGCCCGAACTGCTGCACATCGCCACCCACGGCTTCTTCCTCAAGCCCGATGACGGGCTGCGCCAGCGTCTGCTGAAGGCGCAGCGTTCGGGCGAGTTCGAGCCGCCGCCGCCCGGCGACGATCCGCTGCTGCGCTCCGGGCTGGCCTTTGCCGGGATCAACGCCAATGCTCGCCGCCTGGGCGAGATCGACACCGACAATGACGGGGTGCTGACCGCGCTCGAGGTGCTGGGGCTCGACCTCTCCGGCACCCGGCTGGCGATCCTGTCGGCCTGCGAGACCGGTCTGGGCGAGGTCCATGAGGGCGAGGGGGTCTACGGCCTGCGCCGCGCCTTCCAGGAGGCCGGGGCCCAGGCGGTGGTGTCGTCGCTGTGGCAGGTCAGCGACGCCGGCACCCAGACCCTGATGGCGGCCCTGTACAAGCGGCTGCTGGCCGGGCAGCCTCCGGCCGAGGCGCTGCGCGCCGCCCAGCTCGAAATGCTGCGCACGCCGGAATGGAGCGCCCCCTATGTCTGGTCGGCCTTCATGATGGTGGGGGGCTGATGGCCGCCGGCTCCCGCCGCCGTCCCGCCCTTCCGCCCCCCGGCGGCGCCATCCCGGGCGGGGCGCTGCGGGTGGTGTCGGTCGCCCCCGGCATCTGGTGGGTCGAGGTGGCCGAGGCCGATCTCAGGGTGCTGTGCGGCTGCCCGGCCGACAGCGTCAAGCATCTGATCAAGCGCGGCCTGATCCTCGAGACCGAGCGCGGCGGGGTGCGGTTCGAGACCGGCCCCAACGCCATCCTGCTGTCGGACATGCCGTTGCAGAACGGCGCCTTCTGCAATCTGGCCGAATTCCCGATCCTCCAGATGCTGTACCGCCAGGGGATGATCCTGCCCGGCCATCCCAACAATCGCGGCGACCGCCCGCTGCTGATCGGCCTGCCCGGCCAGCTCGCCGCCCAGCTCGATTACGTCGCGCGCGGCAATTACGGCCTGCTGTCGGTCGAGGAGATGCTGGCGGCCGGGGTGCCGCCCGACACTGCCCAGGAATGGATGCGGATCAAGCTGCGCTTCGCCTTCGGGGCGATCCGGCCCACCTCGGAACTGATCGACACCTGCCCGCTGGGCGACGCCCCGGTGGTGCTGCCGGGCGGGGTCGGGCTGCGCCGGGTCGCGCTCAACCGGTTTGAATTCTCCTGGCGCGGCGAGACCGCGCTGGTCGATCTGACCCTCGGCGGCGGCCGGACCTACCAGACTCCCTACCGGCTCGGCTATCACGACCTCGAACGCGGCTATTTCTCGGTGGTGCATTGCGGCGAGGGCGACGGCTGGGACGCCGAACGGCCGACGGTGGCGACCATCCTGATGGTCCAGGGGCGGGTCTATCTGATCGATGCCGGCCCCAACATCGATTCCTCGCTCCAGGCGCTGGGGATCGGCGTCGCCGAGGTGGCCGGGATCTTCCACACCCATTGCCACGACGATCATTTCTGCGGCCTGACCACCCTGTTCCGCGCCGACCACCGCATCAAATATTTCGCGGTGCCGGCGGTGCGGGCCTCGGTGGCCAAGAAGCTGGCGGCGCTGACCGGGCTCGACGAGGACTCGTTCGGCGCCTTCTTCGAGGTGCACGACCTGACGCTGGGGGCGTGGAACCCGATCGAGGGGATGGAGGTGCTGCCGCTGTTCTCGCCCCATCCGGTCGAGACGGCGGTGTTCCATTTCCGCACCCCGTGGGAGGACGGCTATCGCAGCTATGCCCACCTCGCCGACATCGTCTCGCTCGACGTGCTGGCGCAGATGGTCGATGACGACGAAAGCCGCCACGGCATCTCCAGCGAGACGATGAGCCAGGTCCGCGCCGATTACCTGATCCCGGCCGACGTCAAGAAGCTCGACATCGGCGGCGGGCTGATCCATGGCAATGCCGAGGATTTCCGCGACGACCGCTCGGGCAAGATCGTGCTGGCCCACACCGCGCTGCCCTTGACCCGCGAGCAGAAGAGCATCGGCTCGGGCGCGCCGTTCGGCACGGTCGATGTGCTGATCCCGGCCCACCAGGACGAATCGCCGCGCGCCGCGCGCGACTTCCTCGCCGCCGCCTTTCCCGGGGTGCCCGAGCATCAGCTCCGCATCCTGCTCAATCACCCGGTGGTGACCTTCAACCCGGAAACCATCCTGCTGCGGCGCGGCGCGCGCGGCGAGGCGCTCCATCTGCTGCTGACCGGGCTGGTCGAGACGATCGAGCCCGACAGCGATCACAGCTCGATCCTGTCGGCCGGGGCGATGGTGGGGGAATCCGTCGCTTTGTCCGGGGCCGCCGCGCCCGAGACCTACCGCGCGCTGAGCTTCGTCCGCGCCCTGCGCATCCCGGCCCCGCTCTATCGCAGCTTCGTCGCCCGCAACCAGATGACCGGGCGGATCACCCGGCTGGCCGAGCTGCGCGACTTCTTCGGCCATACCTGGCTGTTCGGCGAGAACCTGTCGAACCTGACGGTGACCCGGCTGGCCGAGGCGGCCAAGCCCTGCCGGCTCGCTCCGGTCGAGGGGATCGCCACCGCCGGCCGCGATCAATTGCTGCTGGTGCGCCAGGGCGGGCTGGTCCGCCGCCTGGGCGGGGTGGTGGTCGAGCGCGGCGGGGTGGGCGAGCCGTTCAACGAATCCGAGGTGCTGTTCCGCCAGCCCTCGCCCGGCACCCTGGTGGCGGCGGAGGCGACCGAATTGCTGCTGCTGCCGGGCGATCTGGTGCGCTCGATCCCGATGGCGCGCTGGAAGCTGCTCGAACTGCATCAGCGCCGCCAGCGCACCCTGCCGCCGTCGCTCGGGGTCGAGCCGTCGATCTGACCGTGTCCGCCGGTCGGGGCGGGGTGTAGGAGAAACGAATCATGCCGTCAGCCCATCCTTGTGCCACGCCCCGGTCGATCCTGATCACCGGGGCCTCGTCCGGGCTGGGGGCGGCGCTGGCCCGGGCCTATGCCGCGCCGGGGGTCACCCTGTTCCTCGGCGGGCGCGATGAAGCGCGGCTGGCGGCGGTGGCCGGGGCGTGCCGCGCCGCCGGAGCCCATGCCCGGATCCAGGTCGGCGACGTCACCGCCGCCCCCGCGCTGGCCGGCTGGATCGTCGCCTGCGATCAGGTGGCGCCGCTCGATCTGGTGATCGCCAATGCCGGCATTTCCGCCGGCACCGGCGGCCTCGGCGAAAGCGACGCCCAGACCCGCGCCTTGTTCGCGATCAATGGCGACGGGGTGGTCAACACCGTGCTGCCGGCGATCGAGCTGATGCGGCCGCGCCGGCGCGGCCAGATCGCGCTGGTCAGTTCGCTGGCCGGCTTTCGCGGCCTGGGCGGCGCCCCGGCCTATTGCGCCACCAAGGCGATGGTGCGGGTGTGGGGCGAGGGGCTGCGCGGGGCGCTGGCCGGCGACGGGGTGGGGGTGTCGGTGATCTGCCCCGGCTTCGTCGCCACCCCGATGACCGACCGCAACCGTTTCCCGATGCCGTGGCGCTGGTCGGCCGAGCGCGCCGCCGCCCACATCCGCCGCGAGCTGGCGCGCGGGCGGGGCCGGATCGCCTTTCCCGCCCCGCTGGCGGCGCTGGCCTGGCTGGCCGCCGCGCTGCCCGACGCCCTGATCGACCGGATCGGCCGCTGGCTGCCGGCCAAGGATGCCGCCGAATGACATAGGCCATGCCGTCTATTGGGGGAAGCGGCGGGAAAATTTTACAATTTTGGGACATAGCACCCGGGGGTGATGACGCTTTGACCCCCCGCTTCCCCGGGTCTCGCCGCTTTTGGCGGCAAGGGCGCGCACTCCCTCGCGGTGGAGCGGCGGCGCGGCCGGTTGGCGGGGTCGGATGGCGGCCTGGCCCGCGTCGTGCAAAGGTTCCCCCCGTGGGGTTGCCTGGAAGACCGCCATGCCGATGGAAGATGCCGTCACCCTCGATCTCGACATTCTCGATTTCGCGGACGAGTTCACCCACTGTTTCACCGGCGAATGCCGGGTCAACATCCTGCCGATCCTGTTCCAGATCAACACGGCGATCGCCCGCAACGCTGAGCTGCCGGAAGTGATCGAGTCGATTCTCGACGTGATGCGCAATCGGCTCAGGATGCAGCGCGGGATGCTGATGCTGTACGACCGTTCCTCGGCGACGATCTTCATCCATGAGAGCTTCGGCCTGACCGAGGAGCAGAAGGCGCGCGGGGTCTATGCCCCGGGCGAGGGCATCACCGGCAAGGTGGTCGAGACCGGCAAGGCGATCGTGGTGCCGCATCTGCGCGAAAGCCCGGATTTCCTCGACCGCACCCAGTCCCATCCCGACCGCAGCCGCGCCCGCACCGCCTTCTTCGCGGTGCCGATCAGCCTGGGGCGCAAGGTGCTCGGCACCATCTGCGGCGAGCGGGTCTACATCAACCAGCGCCTGCTCAAGCAGGATGTCGAACTGGTGGCGATGATCGCTTCGCTGATCGCCCCGGCGGTCGAGCTGTACCTGATCGAGAAGATCGACAAGGTCCGGCTGGAGAACGAGAACCGCCGCCTCAAGAACGCGTTGAAGCGCCGCTTCAAGCCGTCCAACATCATCGGCAATTCCAAGCCGATGCAGGCGGTTTATGACCTGATCGGCAAGGTCGCCGCCACCAAGGCCACCGTGCTGATCCTGGGCGAAAGCGGGGTCGGCAAGGAACTGGTCGCCAACGCGATCCACTACAACAGCCAGAGCGCGGAAGGCCCGTTCATCAAGGCCAATTGCGCCGCCTTGCCGGAAAGCCTGGCCGAAAGCGAGCTGTTCGGTCACGAAAAGGGCTCGTTCACCGGCGCGCTCAACCTGCACAAGGGCTATTTCGAGCAGGCCGACGGCGGCACCATCTTCCTCGACGAGGTGGGCGAGCTGAGCCTGACGATGCAGGCCAAGCTGCTGCGGGTGTTGCAGGACCGCACCTTCGAACGGGTCGGGGGCGCCAAGCCGGTCAAGGTCGATCTGCGCATCATCGCCGCCACCAACCGCGACCTGGGCGAGATGGTGGCCGAGGGCACCTTCCGCGAGGATCTGTATTACCGCCTCAACGTGTTCCCGATCACCATCCCGCCGCTGCGCGAGCGCGGCAGCGACGTGATCACCCTGGCCGACCATTTCGTCACCGCCTTTTCCAAGGAGAACGGCCGCGACATCAAGCGGATCTCGACCCCGGCGATCGACATGCTGATGGCCTATCACTGGCCCGGCAACGTGCGCGAACTGGAAAACGTGATCGAACGCTCGGTGATCCTGGCCGAGGAGGGGGTGATCCACAGCTACGACCTGCCGCCCTCGCTCCAGACCCCGAAGGAAAGCGGTACCGGCTTCGGCGCCAGCCTCGAATCCAAGATCCGCGCCGTCGAATACGAAATGATCGTCGAGGCGCTGAAGACCAGCAACGGCAATGTCGGCGAGGCGGCCAAGGAACTCGGCCTGACCCGCCGCATGCTGGGGGTGCGGATGGAACGCCACAACCTCAATTACAAGACCTTCCGCGCCGCCGACGCCCCGCGCCGCGACTGAGGCGGGCTCTGCCCGCACCCGCCAAGGGCCGCAAGGCCCTTGGAACCCATTGATGGTCGGGCGCGGACCGGCCTGTCAGCTTGGGCGGGGGTGTTCGCCGCGCGAAGGGCAAGGAAAGGGTTCCAAGGGCCTTGCGGCCCTTGGCGGGCGTGGGCGGAGCCCACATCCCGAATCCTGCCGGCGGGGCTCAGCGCCCGGTCAGCGCCTCAAGCTGGGCGGGGTAGCGGTCGCCCTCGACCGGGATCGCGGCGAGGGCCGCGGCGATTTCGGCCTGATCGGCGGCCGACAGGGTCAGCGCGGCGGCGGCGATGTTCTCCTCCAGCCGTTCCGGCTTGCGGGTGCCGGGGATCGGCACGATCCAGGGCTTTTGCGCCAGCAGCCAGGCCAGGGCGATCTGGGCCGGGCTGGCGCCGAGCCGGCGGCCGATCGCCCCCAGCCGTTCGACCAGGGCGAGGTTGGCCGTCCGCGCCTCGGCGGTGAAGCGAGGCAGCTGGGCGCGGAAATCACCTTCGCCGAACGGGGTGGCGGCGTCGATCGCCCCGGTGAGGAAGCCGCGTCCGAGCGGGCTGTAGGGGACGAAGCCGATCCCCAGTTCCTCCAGCGTCGGCAGCAACTCCGCCTCGGGCTGGCGCCACCACAGCGAATATTCGCTCTGCACCGCCGTCACCGCCTGCACCGCGTGGGCGCGGCGGATGGTGGCGGGGGCGGCCTCGGACAGGCCGAAATGGCGCACCTTGCCTTCGCGGATCAGCTCGCCGACCGTGCCGGCCACCTCCTCGATCGGCACCGCCGGATCGACCCGGTGCTGGTAGAACAGGTCGATCACCTCGCTGCGTAGCCGCTTCAGCGAGGCCTCGGCCACGGCGCGGATGTGCTCGGGGCGGGAATCGAGCCCGCTCCAGCGTTCCCGGCCGGTGGGGTCGAGGCGGAAGCCGAACTTGGTGGCGATCACCACCCGGTCGCGCAGCGGCGCCAGCGCCTCGCCCAGCAGATCCTCGTTGGTGAACGGGCCATAGACCTCGGCGGTGTCGAAGAAGGTCACGCCCCGCTCCACCGCCCGGCGCAGCAGGGCGATCATCGCGGCGCGGTCGGCGGGCGGGCCGTACATAAAGCTCATCCCCATGCAACCGAGCCCAAGCGCGGAAACGGCAAGGCCGCTGCGGCCGAGAAGGCGTGTCTGCATCGTCTGTCCTCCGGATCGGGGCGGGCGCGGGGCGGCGGAAGCGCCATCCCGGGCTCCGCAAAAGCCTAGCTCCGGCCCCGGAGAGGGAGTAGAGGGCAAGAACGGCATGCGCTTGTGAGGGGAATTCAGCAATGAACCGGGCCGGCATCGATGATCTGCGCGTGTTCCTGGCGGTGGCGCGCGAACGCAGTTTCACCCGGGCGGCGGCGCAGCTCGGGGTATCGCCCTCGGCGCTGAGCCACACCCTGCGGGGGCTGGAGGCGCGGCTGGGGCTGCGGCTGCTGACCCGCACCACCCGCAGCGTCGCCCCGACCGAGGCGGGCGAACGGCTGCTGCGCACCCTTGGCCCCTGTTTCGACGAGATCGAGGCCGAACTGGCGGCGCTGTCGGCGTTGAAGGCCCGCCCGGCCGGCACCATCCGCATCACCACCGGCGAGCACGCCGCCGAATCGCTGCTGTGGCCGGCGCTGACCCGCTTCCTGCCGGCCTTTCCCGAGGTGGCGGTCGAACTCGAGATCGATTACGGCCTGACCGACATCGTCGCCGGCCGGTTCGATGCCGGGGTGCGGTTCGGCGAACAGATCGACCGCGACATGATCGCGGTGCCGATCGGGCCGGTGATGCGGATGGCGGTGGTCGGCGCCCCGGCCTATTTCGTCCCCCGCCCGCCGCCGGAGATTCCCCAGGACCTCGCCGGCCATGACTGCGTCAATCTGCGCCTGCCGACCTATGGCGGCCTCTATGCCTGGGAGTTCGAGCGGGACGGCCGGCCGCTGCGGGTGCGCGGCGGCGGGCGGCTGGTGTTCAACAGCCTCGCCCCGATCCTGGCGGCGGCGCGGGCCGGGTTCGGCCTCGGCTATCTGCCCGAGGACATGGTCGCCGCCGATTGCGCCGACGGCCGGCTGGTGCGGGTGCTGGCGGATTGGTGCCCGCCTTTTCCCGGCTACCACCTCTATTACCCGCGCAGCCGCCAGCCGACCCCGGCCTTCGCCGCCCTGGTCGAGGCGCTGCGCTACCGGGGCGAGGGGCGGTTTTCCCCTGCCTGATTCTTGATCAGGGTAATTTGCCTAAAAAGTGGGCGGTGGCGTTCCGCCGAGGGAAACCCCGCAAGTCACGCGGTTTTCCACAGGTTTGCCCACGGATTCTGGGGAAACTCTCCCCGTCATCCCCACTGCGCCCGTCCCCCGTTGTTGTTGGTCCTGTTGATCGCAACAACAACGGGGATAGATGCCGTTACGGGAAATGGTCGAGCGCCGAGCCGACGGTGAGGACCAGCTTGCCGACGGTGCGGCCGCTTTCCAGCATCTCGTGGGCCTGGCGCAGGGTGGCGGCGTCGAGCGGGCCGAGGATCCGGGTCAGGGTGCTGCGCAGCCGTCCGGCCTCGACCAGGGTGGCGATCGAGGTCAGCACCCGGTGCTGGCGCTCGATGTCCGGGGTGTCGTACAGCGAGCGGGTGAAGACCAGTTCCCAATGCAGCGACAGGCTCTTGCGCTTCATCAGGGCGATGTCGAGCGGGCCGTCGGGATCGTCGATCACCCCGATCCGGGCCTGGGGGGCGCACAATTCGACCAGCGCCGGGAAATGCTGGGCGGTGGCGGTCAGGCCCAGCACCCCATCGACCCCGCCGGGCACCAGCGCCTTGACCTGGGCGACCAGATCGCCGGTGTGATCGACGACGTGATGGGCCCCCATCGCCCGCACCCAGTCGCGGCTTTTCGGCCGCGAGGCGGTGCCGATCACCGTCAGCCCGGTCATCGCCCGGGCCAGTTGGGTGGCGACCGAGCCGACCCCGCCGCCGGCGCCGACGATCAGCACTGTGCCCCGGCTGGTCGGGTCGCGCGGGATCCCCATCCGGTGGAACATCAGTTCGTAGGCGGTCAGCGCGGTCAGCGGCAGCGCCGCCGCCTCCTCGAACGACAGACAGGCCGGCTTGGGGCCGACGATCCGCTCATCGACCAGATGCAGCTCGGCATTGCAGCCGGGGCGGTTGATCGCGCCGGCATAGAACACCGGGTCGCCGGGATGGAACAGCCGCGCCTCGGGACCGGCGGCGGCGACGATGCCGGCGGCGTCCCAGCCCAGCAGCTCCGGCGCGCCCTGGGGGTCGTTGCGGCGGCGTACCTTGGTGTCGATCCGGTTGACCGAGACGGCGCGGATCCGCACCAGCAGGTCACGCCCCGTCGGCGGCGGCGGGTCGGGCAGGTCGAGATCGATCAGGCTGGTCGGGTCGGCGATGGGGAGGGAGCGGGTGTAGGCAACGGCCTTCATCGCGGCGTCTCCAACAGGCGAGGCGGCGACCGGGCCGAAACAAGGCGGGGGCCCGGCGCTCAGGACTCCTGTGGCACGATGCCGTCCACCGGCCCCGCCCGGCCGAGCAGACGGGACTTCAGCCGGCTGCCCTGGGGCAGGCCCTCGGCATGACGGGCCGCCTCCAGCGCGCAATCGGCATGATGACGACAGGTGCGGTCAAGCGGACAGAACGCGATGTCGCCGAGCAGAACCAGGGCGTCGACCACCAGACCGCAGCGCAGACAATTGGTCGTGCTGGCGAATTTTTTCTGACAGGATGGTGGCAAGTTACAAACCGTCATGGCAGCCATGATACGGATCGCCGGATCGGATAACAACCCTACTTTCCGCTGGGGTCGCCCTGCGAGGCATCGCCGCGAAAGCCCTGGGCCACCACGTAGGTCTCGGCGGATTCCGCCCGGCTGGCCGGCGGCTTGGCGTGGCGGACGGTGGTGAACGACCGCTTCAGCTGATCGAGCAGGGTCTTTTCGGTGCCGCCCTGGAACACCTTGGCGACGAACGCCCCGCCCGGGGCCAGCACCTCGCCCGCGAACATCAGCGCCGCCTCGACCAGGGCGATGATGCGCAGATGGTCGGTCGAGGGATGGCCGGTGGTCGGCGCCGCCATGTCCGACAGCACCAGATCGGCCGGGCCGCCCAGCGCCTCCTTCAGGCGGTCGGGGGCGTCGTCGGCGAGGAAATCGCCCTGAAGGGTGGTGGCGCCCGGCACCGGATCCCATTCGAGGATGTCCATCCCCACCACCCGGCCGCCCTTGGGCTGGCCGGCGCGGACCTTGGCCACCGCCACCTGGGTCCAGCCGCCGGGGGCGGCGCCGAGATCGACCACCCGGGTGCCCGGGCGCAGCAGGTGGAACCGCTCGTCGAGCTGGACCAGCTTGAAGGCGGCGCGCGAGCGGTAGCCCTGGCGCTTGGCCTCCTGGACATAGGGATCGTTCAACTGGCGTTGCAGCCACAGCGTCGAGGACAGCTTGCGCCGCTTGGCGGTCTTGACCGTCACCGTCATCGACCGCCCGCCGCCGCCGGGGGCCGCCCCGGTCCGCTTGCTGCCGCCGCTTTTACCCTTGGTCGCCGCCATCACTTCGCCTCGTCTTCACGCATCATGCCGAGCAGGATGCCTTCGCGCACCCCGCGATCCGCCACCCGCAGCCGCCCCAGCGGCCACAACCGGCACACCGCCTCCAGGATCGCGCAGCCGGCCACCACCAGATCGGCCCGCTCGGGGCCGATGCAGGGATGGGCGGCGCGCTCGGCCGGGCTCATCGCCGCCAAAGCGCGGGTGATCCCGGCGATGTCGGCGAAGGCAAGGTCGAGCCCGTCCACCCGGGCGCGGTCATAGCGGTCGAGCCCGAGGAAGAACGCCGCCAGGGTGGTGACGGTGCCCGAGGTGCCGAGCATCTGCACCGGCTCGCCGCCGTTCATCCGTTCGGCGATGCCGTGTTCCCGCTCGAACGGGGCGAAGGCGGCGGCGATCTCGGCCACCGCCGCCTCGTAGCCGGCCGGATCGGTCAGGGCGGCGCCTTTCTGCTCGGACAGGGTGACCACCCCGGCCGGCACCGAGCGCACCCCATGCACCCTGCGGCCGTGCTGGCCGTGGCGCACCCATACCAGCTCGGTCGAGCCGCCGCCGATGTCGAACACCAGCGCCCACGGCGCCCGGGGGTCGAGCAGCGAGGCGCAGCCGGCCAGCGCCAGCGCCGCCTCCTCCTGCGCCGAGATGATGTCGGGGGCAAGCCCGGTGCGGGCCGCGACCCGGGCGGTGAATTCGGCGCCGTTGGCGGCGCGGCGACAGGCCTCGGTCGCCACCAGCCGGGCGCGGCCGGCGCGGTTGCGGTGAATCTTCTCGGCGCAGGCTTCCAGCGCGTCGAGGGTGCGGTCCATCGCCGCTTCCGACAGCAGGCCGGTGTGGGCCAGACCCTCGCCCAGGCGGGTGACCCGCGAAAAGGCGTCGATCACCCGAAAACCGTCGCCGCAGCGTCGGGCCACCAGCATGCGGCAATTGTTGGTGCCAAGGTCGAGGGCGGCGTAAATGGCGTCGCTGGACATGATCCTGAGAATTTGGCCCGCCGTGAACCGGCCGGGCGGGAAGGGGAGGGCGATCTTAATCCGGAAAGCCCGCGCGGGGGAACAGCGCCGTTGAATTAACAAGGTGGGCGCCGCCCACGCCCGCCAAGGGGCGGGGGTCCTGGGATCCCTTTCCCGGTCCTTCGCGTTCCGGCCGCCTACTGACCGTCGTGTCCGTGGTGCGCCGGGGCGGGGGAGGCCGCCACCGCCTCGACCGTCAGCGTGCCGGCCTGGGCGAAGGTCAGCGTCACCGTCACCGTCGCGCCCGGCGAGGGCAGCGGCGACAGGCCGATCGCCATGATGTGGTCGCCGCCCGGGCGCAGCTCGGCGCGGCCGTCGGCGGGCAGCTCGATCGCCTCGACCCGGCGCATCCGCATCACGTCGCCGTCGCGGCGGTGGGTGTGCAGTTCGGTCACCCGGGTGCCGGGGATCGCGGCGGCGATCAGCCGGTCGGCCGGGCCGTGATTGACCAGGGTCAGGAACAGGGCGCCGTTGCCGCCGTCGAGCGGCGGCAGCCGCAGGGTGGGGGCAACGGCCTCGATCTCGCCGGCCTGGGCGGCCGGGGCGAGCAGCAGGGCGAACAGGGCCAGGGCGGGAAGGGGCAGCCGGCGGTGAAACATCGCGCGCTCCGGGGCAGGGGATCGGATGCCCCCAGTGTCCCGGCCGCCGGCGCAATCGACAAGCGATTTCGTCGCGGCTTCCCTCGCTCGCTCCGCCCGCCCGGCTCAGCCCAGCCGGATCGTGCCGTCGTCGAGGAAATGGTAGGGCGGCACGTCGAGGTTGCGCGGGGCCGGTCCCTTGCGGGCGCGGCCCGAGGTGTCGTACTGCGAGCCGTGGCAGGGGCAGAACCAGCCGCCGAACTCGCCGCGCGGCTCGCCCGCCTTCTGGCCGAGCGGAATGCAGCCGAGATGGGTGCAGATGCCGATCACCACCAGCCATTCCGGCCGCTGCACCCGGGCGGAATCGGTCTGCTGGTCGCGCAGGCTGACCGCGTCGTCGGCGCGGGCGCGGGCGATCTCCTCCTCGGTGCGGTGGCGGATGAACACCGGGCGGCCGCGCCACGTCACCGTCAGCGCGCCGCCGACGGCGATCTTGGAGAGATCGACATCGACCGTGCCGACCGCCTGGGTGTCGGCGGCCGGATTCATGCTGCCGATCAGCGGCACCGCCGCCGCCGCCAGCCCGGCGGCGCCGAGGCCGGCGGTGGTGGTGGTGAGAAAATCCCGCCGGTTGCAGGCACAGGAAGAGGGGGGGAGAGGCTCGCTCATGTCCACTGGCTCCATCCATCGACAATCGCGCCATTGAAACGGCCCGGCCCCCGCGCCTTCCATAACAATTGTCAATCGACGCTATTTTGTATGCCCTGGTGGTTAGTGCGTATTCCCCACTTTTATTGTGGTTAAAACCTTCGGACGGGTCGGGTCAGGATTCGGGCTGGCAGATTTCGCCCCGCGTCACCGCGACCAGGGTGCGCAGGGTCAGCCCGGCGATCAGCACCGCCAGGACGGCGGCCAGCCCCAGCCCGGCGAGGCGGTAGGTCTCATGCAGGCTGCCCATCGTCAGGGTCGCGGCAGCGAAGGCGGCCAGCGGGAAGCTGTAGGCCCACCAGGACAGGGTGAAACGCTGGCGGGTGAAGGTCGGCAGCTGGGTCAGCAGCAGCAGGAACAGGAACAGCGCGCCGAAATAGAGCAGGCGGGCGAACGGGTCGATCGCGCCGTCATTGATCGCCACCCAGGCGAGGAAGCCGGCCGAGGGCGGCGCCAGCAGGATGAACAGGGTCGGCACCAGCTTGCCCGGCAGCGGCGGATGGAAGATCAGCCGGTAGAAGGCGATGGTCATCAGCACCAGCCAGAACAGCAGGCCGATGGCGAAGAAGAACCACGACAGGTCGGCCGGGGCAAGATGGATCCCGGCGATCGGCACCAGGATGTTGCCGACCACCGGGATGAACCAGGCCGGGTTGAAATGGGTGATGTCGTAATGGGTGTAGCCGATCCAGCTGCGCATCACCGCCAGGGTCATCACCAGATGGCCGCCGGCGCCGGCGCTCCACAGCAGGCGGGCGAGCAGCGGATCGACCGGCTGGGCCGCGGTGCCGAGCAGGATCAGGCCGATGGTGATGGTGGGGAAGAAGCTGATCCGCACCGGATGGCGCCATTCCGCCGCCACCGCGTCGAAATGGCGGACCATCTTGGCCAGATACAGCCCGGCCAGCAGCAGGAACAAAGCAAGGGTCAGCCCGAACAGCGCCTGCCCCACCACCGCGCCGCCGCCCAGCCCGGTGGCGGCGCGGTGGGCGACGATGGTCAGGCCGGACAGCCCCATCACCATCGAAAAGAACGATACCGGAAAGGCGCCCAGGCGGGCGGGTGGGGCGGCGGTGGTCATGGCGGTCCTTCTGGCAGCTTGGGGACGGTGACGGTATGTTAGGAAAAATTAATATGCAAGAAACTCACCGATCCGGTCCCGGAAAAGGGAAAAAGCAGGCGCTGCCCGCACCCGCCAAGGGCCGCAAGGCCCTTGGATCCCGTCGATGGTCGGGCGCGGATCGGCCTGTCAGCCTGGGCGCAGGCATTGGCTTCGCGAAGGATCAGGAAGGGGATCCAAGGGCCGCAGGCCCTTGGCGGGTGTGGGCGGAGCCCGCCTCCTGGTCCCTTCCCTCAATGTAAGAGCGAAGGGGGAGGATCTTATCGAAAAGTTGCGGCTGGGAACGGGGGAATTTTGTCGCCCAAAAGATGAAAATAATGTGGATATCATCAATCTCAAGTAGGACTTATGGCTATAATGAATCTAAGAGGCGCTATCCTAATCCATATGGGCCGCGACCGGTGCCACCCGCTATCATCGGCCGCAGCAGGAGGGGGGTTGCCGAGGAGATCCGAGGACAGCTCATGCAGAATATAAAAATCAGCGGCAAAATTATGGTCATCGTCGCCCTGTTGGGGCTGGCGTTGGCCGTCAACGCGACATTGTCGAGCCTGTGGCTGCGCCAGGGGGCCGACAACAGCGGGGCGATCAACCGCACCGCCGGCGAGATCCGTCAGGTCGCCCGCCTCAACGAAGCGGTGCTGGCGCTCAATCGCGCCGAATACCGCCTTGCCGCCAATCCCGCCGATTACGACCAGGTCGCCGCCTCGGTCGCCCGCTATCGCGGCGAGGCCGAGGCCACCCTGCGCGCACTCGAAGCCGAACGGGCCGAGGGCGAGTCGGCCCGCCTGCTGGCCCAGATCAAGGGACAATTGACCCGCTACTGGGGCGAGATCGACCACACCCTCGACACCGCCTCGCCCCGCCGTGCCGCCCACATCGACGTCGAGCAGGCCGAGATCTACCGCTCGGTCGCCGACAGCCGGGCGGTGGCCGACGAACTGAACCGGGTGGTGCATGATTACATCGCCTACACCGACAGCAAGGGCGACCGCATCGGCGCCCAGACCCTGGCCGAGGCCGAGCGGGCGATCACCGTCAATCTGCTGGTCGGCGGGCTGGCGCTGCTGCTCGGCATCGCCGCCGGCCTGACCGTGGCCCGCTTCGGCATCGTCGCCCCGCTGCGCCGGGTGCTGACGGCGATGGGCGCGGTGGTGTCGGGCAATCTGGCGGTCGAGGTGCCGGCGGTGCGGCGCGGCGACGAGATCGGCGACATCGCCCGCAGCGTCGAGTTCTTCCGCGCCCGGATGGAAGAGAACGAGGCGCTGCGCGCCGCGCAGCAGGCCGCCGAGGCCCAGGCCGCCGAACGCCGCCGGGCCGAGATGCTGGCGCTGGCGGCCCGGTTCGACGATCACGTCCAGGGGGTGGTGTCGGCGATCGCCCGGTCGAGCGAGACCCTGCGCGCCTCGGCCCAGGCCCTGGCCGCCACCGCCGAGCAGACCCAGCGCCGCAGCGCCTCGGTGTCGGCGGCGACCGAACAGGCCACCGCCAGCGTCGAGACCGTCTCCAGCGCCGGCAGCGAACTGGCCGCCTCGATCAACGAGATCACCCGGCAGGTGCGCGACACCGCCCAATTCTCCCAGGAGGCGGCGAGCGAGGCCGAGGCCGCCAACGGCCGCATCGCCGGCCTGACCGAAAGCACGGCGCAGATCGGCTCGGTGGTGCGGATGATCGGCGACATCTCCAGCCAGACCAACCTGTTGGCCCTCAACGCCACCATCGAAAGCGCGCGGGCGGGCGAGGCCGGCAAGGGCTTCGCGGTGGTCGCCCACGAGGTCAAGACCCTGGCCGGCCAGACCGGCCGCGCCACCGAGGAGATCGGCCAGCAGATCGCCTCGGTCCAGCAGGAGACCCAGAGCGCGGCGGCGGCGCTGGCCGGCTTCGTCGCCAATCTGGGCCGGATCAACCAGTTGACCGCCAGTCTGGCCGGGGCGGTCGAGCAGCAGGGCGCGGCGACGGCGGAAATCGCCCGCAACGTCGATCAGGTCGCCCAGGGCACCCGCGAGGTCGCCACCACCATCGCCGAGGTCGCCACCGCCGCCGCCCGCACCGAGCGGATGGCCCATGACGTGCTCACCGCCGCCGACGGGCTGAAGGGCGAAAGCGACACGCTCGACCGCGAGGTGCGCGCCTTCCTCGACGAGATCCGCGCCGCCTGACGGGGGAGATCCGCGCCGCCGGACGGCGGGGCGGGAGGAGGGGCCGGCCGGCCCGGGAGCGCGCTTCCCGGGCCATCCCGCGCGGGCCGGCCGGCCCGTTCCGCCGCGTTTGATCGCCGGGCCACTCTTTTCTTGACCCGGGCGCGGCCAGGGATGATATCGAGGGGATGAACGCGCCCCCGTCGCCTCGCCATCCCGAGAAGGCCCATCGCGCCGACCAGCCGAGCCCCCCCAAGCCGGACTGGATCCGGGTGCGCGCCCCGGTTTCGGCCGAGGCGGTCGAGATCTCCCGCCTGATGCGGGCCCAGCACCTGCACACGGTGTGCGAGGAGGCGGCCTGCCCCAATGTCGGCGAGTGCTGGGGGCGGCGCCACGCCGCCTTTCTGATTCTGGGCGAGATCTGCACCCGGGGCTGCGCCTTCTGCAACGTTCGCACCGGCCGGCCCGAGGCGGTCGATCCCGACGAGCCGGCCCGGCTGGCGGCGACGGTGGCGGCGATGGGGCTGCGCCATGTCGTGATCACCTCGGTCGATCGCGACGACCTGCCCGACGGCGGCGCCGGCCAGTTCGTCGCCTGCATCGGCGCGATCCGCGCCGCCGCGCCCGACTGCACCATCGAGGTGCTGACCCCCGATTTTCGCGACAAGGGCGACGCTCCGCTTGCGCTGATCGCCGCCGCTCCCGATCTGTTCAATCACAATATCGAGACGGTGCCCCGGCTCTATCCGTCGATCCGGCCGGGGGCGCGCTATTTCACCTCGCTCAGGCTGTTGCAGCGGGTGACCGAGACCGCGCCCGGGATCATCACCAAATCCGGGCTGATGGTCGGACTGGGCGAAAGCCGTGACGAGGTGTTGCAGGTGATGGACGACCTGCGCGCCGCCGGGGTGTCGGCGCTGACCATCGGTCAGTATCTCCAGCCCAGCCCCAAGCACGCCCCGGTGCGCGATTACGTTTCGCCCGAGGGATTCGAGGATTACGCCGCCCAGGCGCGGGCCCGGGGCTTCGCGATGGTGGCGGCGACGCCGCTGACCCGGTCCTCGCACCATGCCGACCGCGATTTCGAAGCCCTGCGCGCCGCGCGCCGTGGGGCGGGAAGATAGAGGATCCCATGCCCACTCATGCCGAAAAGCGTATCCTGCCCTATTCGCCGGAGCAGCTGTTCGAGATGGTCGCCGATGTCGAGCGCTATCCCGAATTCCTGCCCTGGTGCGTCGCCTCGCGCATTCGCCGCCGCGACGGCGACGTGTTCTTCGCCGATCTGGTGATCGGCTTCAAGATGGTGCGGGAACGCTTCACCTCGAAGGTCACCCTGACCCCCGGCCAGCGGGTCGATGTCACCTATACCGAGGGCCCGTTCCATCACCTCAACAATCACTGGGTGTTCAACCCGATGCCGGACGGCACCACCGAGATCGATTTCTTCGTCGATTTCGAGTTCCGCTCCAAGCTGTTGCAGTCGCTGATCGGGGCGCTGTTCAACGAGGCGGTGCGGCTGATGGTGGCGGCGTTCGAACGCCGCGCCAGCCAGCTCTACGGCCACGGCCTCGCCGTCCACACCGCCTGAGATAAAAACCAAGGGGGTCCGGGGCATCGCCCCGGTTGGGTTTGGGCGAAAGCCCAACAAGGCTCCCCCCCCCTTCCCATCGGAACGGTCAGCCCCGCACCGCGACGATGTCGCGACGCAGGACCCGGCGGGGATCCCAGACCAGCAGGGCCGCGGTGGCGCCAAGCGACAGACGGTTGGCCCGCCGCACCGCCCGGCGCTGCGGGCCGAGACGGGGCAGGGCGGCCAGCCCGGCGGCCAGCCCGGCGAGGCGGGCGCCCGGTTCGGGGGTGCGGCCCATCAGCGCCAGCTGGGCCAGCAGATAAAGCGGCAGCGCCAGCCCCAGCAACGGCAGCGGCAGGCAGCGCGCCATCAGCCACAGCCCGTTGCGGGTGGCGTGGAACAGGGTGAAGCGGCTGTGGCGGCCGCTGCTGGCCGAGCCGGCATGGATCACCCGGGCGTCGGCGACCTGGATCACCGCGTGGCCGCGCTGGCGCAGGCGGAAGCCGAGATCGACATCCTCCAGATAGCAGAAGAAATCCTCGGCGAAGCCGCCGGCGGCGGCGAAGGCGTCGCGGCGATAGAGCGCGGCGGCGGCGCAGGGGGAGAACACCGCGCGGTCGGCCTCGGCCAGCGCCGCCGGCCGGTCGAAGCCGCCGCGCCACGCCAGCCCGAAGATCGAATAGCAATCGCCGCCGCCGTCGAGCCGGTCGGGGGCGGCCTCGCGCAGCTGGGTCGAGCCGAAGGCGGCGGCGGCGGGATGGCGCCGGGTCGCCGCCGCCAGCCGCTCCAGCCAGTCCGGCGCCGGAACCGTATCAGGGTTGAGGCTGGCCAACCAGGGGGGGACGGCGTCGCGGGCGCCGAGATTGACCCCGGCGGCGAAGCCGAGATTGGCGCCGGCGGCAAGGCGGCGGAAGCGGGGATCGGGCAGCGCCAGCCCGGCGCTGCCGTCGGTCGAGGCGTTGTCGATCACCACCACCTCGAAATCCGGATCGGTCTGGGCGGCGAGGGCGGCGAGGCAGAAGGCCAGCCGTGCGCCGGGATTGTGGGTGACGATCACCACCCGGACCCAGGGGGCCATCAGCGCCGTTCTCCGCCGCCGAGGCGGCGCAGCCAGCGGCCGAGATCGGCCGGCAGGGCGCGGCCGGCGACCAGGACAAAGCGCCCCAGCAGCAGCAGGGCGATCAGGCGCAGGCTCCAGCCGGGATAGGTCGCGCGGAAATGCTTGTCGAAATAGCGGATCGAACTGCGGGTCTTGTGCCACTCGACGAAGCAGCGGGCGACGTCGCTGCTGCTGCGGTGGTGATGGACCGGCACGCCGCCGCAATACAGCACCTGTCCGCCGGCGGACAGCACCCGCAGGCAGAAATCGACGTCCTCGAGATGGAGGAACATCGCCTCGTCCATGCCGCCGAGGGCGAGGAAACGGTCGCGCCGGATCGCCATCAGCGCCCCCGAGATCACCGGCACCGCCACGCTGGTCTCGGGCGGGGCGCCGTCGAGCCGGTGCAGGCGGCGGAAATGGGGATGGTGGGGGGCGAGCCGGTCGAGCCGCAGCGTCTCGACCAGGGCGCGCCAGGGGGTCAGCACCTCGCGCCGGCCGCCGCGCTGCTCGCTGCCGTCGGGATTGAGCAGGCGGGCGCCGCACAGCCACACCGCCGGGTCGGCGTCGAGGCAGGCGCGCAGGCGCTCGAAGGTGGTGGCCGGGACGATCAGGTCGGGATTGACCAGCGCCAGCAGCCGGCCGCGCGCCTGGGCCGCGATCAGGTTGCAGCCGGCGGCGAAGCCGAGATTGCGGCCGGGGCGGATCAGCCGCAGACGCGGCTCGGCGGCGGCGAGACGGTCGAGCCGGGCCGCCGCCCCGGGCGGGTTGCCGTTGTCCACCACCAGGATCTCGGCCACCCCGGCGGCGGTCCGCAGCGCGGCGAGGCAGGAGTCCAGCACCGGCCCGGTGCGGTAACTGACCACCCCGACGGTGAAGGCGTCCTCCCCGGCCGGATTCTGACCGTTGGACCTGTAACCGTTGGTGTGATCATCATCTTGAGTCATACTATCCCGGGATCTGTCGGACTGCCGAAAGTGTCGTGGCCTCGGCCGGAAGTAATGGCCGGGGCGGGATTGCCGCCAGCGGATATTGGTCGCGGGGAGGACTATGCGCGCGCCGTGACATATTGGCAACGCCTGGAGGTTGCGTGATCGATCCTTGCGCGCCATGGATGTGAATGGGTTGACAGACAACAGGAAAGCGTTCAGTGAAGGTGGTGGTCGCCCCCGCCGATTTGATGGAACAGCCCCGATGAACATGCAACGAATTGTTTTGATTGGCGCCTTGGTGGTTCCCGGACAGGCCGCGCTGGCGGCGTCCGACGTTTCCAACAGCGGCAGCCAGTCGAACACGGTCACCGCCACGGTCGCCGCCTCGGTCGCGGCGACCCAGACCGCGACGATCATCAGCGGCGCGGCCACCGGCGGGATCACCTTCGGCGGGGTTGGCGGCAGCGGCGGCTTCGGTGGCGGCGTCGGCAGCGGCGGGTTCGGCAGCGGCGGCAGCGGTGGGTTCGGCGGCGGCGGCGCGGGCGGCAGCGGCGGCTTCGGCGGCGGCGGCACCGGCGGCAGCGGCGGCTTCGGCACCGGCGGTGGCGGCACCGGGGGGACCGGCGGCAGTGGCGGCAGCGGCGGCTTCGCCCCCGGCGGGGAAGGCGGCCAGGGGGGTGGTCAGGGCGGCGGCCAGGGCGGCGGCTCCTCGCGTGGCCCCAGCGGCAGCTTCAATACCCGGGCGATGGGCGTGGCCGGCGGCGCCGAGCCGTCGGATACCGGGCTGTGGGGCCAGGTGCTGTGGGCCCATGTCGACAAGACCGAGCAGTTCCTCGAAATGAAGGGGCAGGTCGGCAACGGCCTGCTCGGCATCGACCATCGCTTCGGCGACCGCTATCTGGTCGGTCTCGCCGCCGGCTACGAGGCGGTCGATATCGACACCCAGTTCAACAACGGCACCTACAAGGCCGGCGGCATCACCGTCGCCCCCTATGTCGCGGTCAACCTGACCCCGACCTGGGTGCTCGACGCCTCGGTGGCCTACACCTGGCTCGATTACGACACCTCGCGCAACTGGGGCGCGGCCACCGCCAGCTTCTCCGGCTACCGGGTGATGGGCAGCGGCAACCTGACCGGCGGCTACGCGGTCGGCAACTGGCGGTTCCAGCCCCGCCTGTCGCTGCTCTACACTTCGGAGCATCAGGACGGCCACCGCGAAAGCGACGGGTCCGAGGTCGGCAACATCTCGGTCCGCCTCGGCCGCTTCAGCGGCGGCAGCAAGGTCGGCTACGACCTCGGCGACGGCGTGCTGCCCTACGTCAAGCTGATCGGCGAATGGGACTTCCTCCGCCCCGGCGCGGTGTTGAAGACCTCCACCCTGATGTCCAGCGTCGATGACGGCGGCGCGGTCGGCGGCCTCGGCGTCGAGGTCAATCGCGGCGGCATCACCGGCAGCCTCGAGGTCGACAACAATTCGATGTTCCGCCAGGACCTCGACGTCTGGGCGGTGATCGCCCGCCTGCGGTGGGATATGTGACCTCGGCCGTCTCGGCCGCGACCACGGGGAAGGGACGCCGCGCGGCGTCCCTTCTCGTTGTGGCGATGCTGTTGCTGCTCGCCGGCTGCGCCACCGCGCGCGAGGATTCGCTGGCGGCGGCGGCCCGGCGCGGCTGGCAGCCCGAGCAGGTTGCCGCCGGCCCGTTCACCCTGTTCGCCCTGGCCCCGGCCCACTGGCGGCCCGGCGCGCCGCTGACGGTCTACATCGAGGGCGACGGCTACGCCTGGGTCAACCGCTACCGGCTGTCGGACGATCCCACCCCGCGCCGGGCGGTGGCGCTTGATCTCGCCCTGGCCGATCCGGCGCCCAATCTGGTCTATCTCGCCCGACCCTGCCAATATGTCGCCGGGGCGGCCCGGCGCGGCTGCGACCCGGCCTATTGGAGCGAGGCCCGCTACGCTCCCGAGGTGATCGAGGCCACCCTGGCGGCGATCGAGCAGTTCCAGCGGCGGTCGGGGGCGGCCGAGGTGCGGCTGGTCGGCTATTCCGGCGGCGGCACCGTCGCCCTGCTGGCGGCGGCGCGGCGGCCCGGCATCGCCCGGGTGATCACCGTGGCCGGGGTGCTCGACGTCGCGGCCTGGGTCCGCGCGCAGGAGGTGACCCCGTTGACGTTCTCGCTTGATCCGGCCGATTTCGTTGCCGCGCTGGCCGGGGTGCCCCAGGTACATTTCGCCGGCGCCGAGGATGAGGTGGTGCCGCGCGCGGTGGCCCAGTCCTATCTCGCCCGTTTCCCCGCCGACCGCCGTCCCGCCCTGGTGATGGTGCCGGGCCAGGGGCATCATCGCGGCTGGGAGCGCCACTGGTCGGCGCTGCTTTCGGGGGTGGAGGCGGCGCGGTGAGCCGCGCCGCGCTCGGGCTCGGTCTGCTGGCGCTGGGGCTCGGGCTGGCGCTGCCGCTGGCCTCGCTGCCGCCCTTCGCCCTCGGCCAGTGGGACAAGGCCGAGCCGCTGGTGATCGGCTTCCATGGCGTCGGCGCGCTGGCGGCGCTGGCGGTGGCGCTGGCGCTGGCGGCGGAGCCGGTGCGCGGCCTGCGCCGGGTGGCCCATCCCTACGTCGCCGCGCCGCTGGCGCTCGGGCTGTGGTCGGCGGCGGTGGCGCCGCTGACCCCGCTGCCGCTGCTCAGCCTGTTCGGCGCGCCGCAATCGGGGTTCGGCGCGCTGTGGTTCCTCGACGCCGCCGCGCTGATCGCCTGCGCCCGGCTGGTGGCGCGCCATCGCCGCTCCTGGCGCGGGCTGACCCTGCTGGCGCTGGGGCTGGGGCTGGCCGTCGCCGCGCTCAAGGCCTGGGACTGGTGGGGGCTGGCGCATGGCGACGGCGGCCATCTGCTGATCTTCGTCGCCGCCTATTACGGCTGGCTCGGGCTGGCGCTGCCGCTGCTGGCCCGGCGCCATCCGGGCGAATCCCACCGGCTCGAACTGGCGCTGCTGGCGGTGGCGCTGGCGCTGGCGCTGGTGTCGCGCAGCATCGCCGCGCTGGCGCTGCTGCTGGCCGGGGCGATCACGGTGGTGCTGGTGCGCTCCCGCCCCGGGCTGGCGGCGGTGCTGACCCCGCGTCTCGGCGCCGCGCTGGTGGCGATCGCCGCCCTGCTGCCCTGGTCGCTGCTGCATCTGCTGCCGGCGGTGACGCGGGTCGAATCGCTGCGCGACCGCCTGCTGGTCAGCCGGGTGATGCAGGCGGCGCTGCGGGCCGATCCGGCGCCGCTGCTCGGCCATGGCTGGGGGCGGACCCAGGACGCCCTGCGCGGCTGGCTCACCGTCGCCGGCGAGCGGCTGTGGGATCCGGGCTGGATCTTCCTCAAGAGCGATTATTTCCACAGCCACGATTGGGCGATGGAGGCGGTCTACGCCGCCGGCCTGCCCGGGCTGCTGCTGACCCTGGCCGGGTTCCTGGCGATTCCGCTGTTCGCCCGGCCGTCGCGCCGGGTCGAGGCCACCGCGTTCGGCTGCGCGCTGGCGGCGCTGTCCGGGCTGTGGTTCCCGCTGTGCCTGTCGGTGCCGCTGCTGGCGCTGGCGCTGGCGGCGCTGGCCGACGACACGGCGTGGCTGGGACGGGGGGCGGGGCCGTGGCCGGGCCGGGGGATCGCGCTGGCGGCGCTCGGGCTGGCCCTGGCGCTGGGTGCTGCGGCGGTGCAATTGTGGCAGCAGGGCCGGGCGCTCGATGCGGTGCGGGCGGGGTGGCAGGCCCAGCCCCCGCTGGCGCTGGCGCCGCCGGCCGATTTCCGCGGTTCCGATCTCGCCGCGGCCGAGGCGATCCGCGACGCGCTGGCCCGCTTCGCCCGCCGCGCCCGCACCGAGCCGACCCCGCCGCTGGCGGCGGCGGTGGGGGCGATGCTGGCCGAGATCGACCGCCGCGCCGCCACCACCCTGACCGTGCCGCTGCTGGAAACCGGCCTGACCGCGCTGGCCCAGATCCAGGTCACCGGCGAACTCGGCTTCGCCGCCGCGCCGGGGCAGGCGGCGATGGGGCGGCGCTGGCTCGACCGGCTGCTGGTGCTGGCGCCGGGGCGGGGCGACCTCGCCATTCCCACCTTCAGCCTGCTGCTGGCGGTCGGGCGGGGCGACGCGGTGCTGGCGCTGGCCGACCGCCTGCTGGCGGCCGATCCGGGCGATCCGGTCGGGCTGCATTTTCGCGGGCTGGCGCTGCTGCTGCGCCAGGATCCGGCCAGCGCGGCCGAGGGCTTCCGTCTGCTGCGCGCCGCGCTCGATCGCGGCATCGAGCGCTTCCTGCCGATCGATCCGGCGGTGAAAAAGCGGCTCGGACAACCCTAGCTGGAAATGCTATCGTAAGGACACGGATCCGCTGTCAAGGAGAAAGCCCGTGTTGAAGCCGCAAGTTTTCCTGGCCGGGTGCTGCGCGCTGCTGCTGCCGGCGCTGGCCTCGGCCCAGACTCCGGTCGGGGCGGTGGTGGCGCCGGTGGTGTCGTCGGAAATGAGCCGCAGCATCGGCACCGCTCCCGCGGATGCCGCCGCCAAGGCGGCCGCGCCGTCGCCGGCCAAGCCGGGCGAGGCCGCCCCATCGGCGCCGGTCCCGCCGGAGCCCGCGCCGGTGCCGCCGCCCGCCACCTCCCGCTGAGGGCGGCCGCCGGCCCCGCCCTTCAGTCGCCGCCGCGTCCGGCGCGCGGCCGGGGGGCGGCCTGGACGTCGAGGGCGATCGCCTGCAACAGCAACTGGAAGCCGAGGATGGTCGGCATCGCCGCCAGCATCACCGTGCCGGCCGAGCGCGTCACCCCGGTTTCGATCGAGCGCAGCCATTGCTCGGCGCCGAGCCCGACCCCGAACAGCAGCAGCGGCAGCCCGACCAGCAGATAGACCGCCACCAGGGTGAAGTCGGCGACGAAGTGGCGGATCAGCAGCCGGCGCAGGAAGCCCTTCAGCAGCAGCGGCGGGAACTCGACCAGCACCCGGGCGATCGACAGCGACGACACCTCGTCGCCATAACGGGCCGGGATCGCCACGTCCTCGACGGCGCGGCCGGCGATGCCCAGTTCGATCAGCATGTCGCTTTCGAAGAAATAGCGCGGCGCCAGCCGCTCCAGCTCCAGCTCGGCCAGGGCGCGGCGGTGGATCGCGGTGTAGCCGTTGGTCGGGTCCATCACCCCCCATTGCCCCGAGGCGGCCTTGACCAGGAACGACAGCGCCGAATTGCCGATCAGCCGGGCCACCGGCATCGCCTTGAGGGCGTGGAGGTGGCGGAAGCGGTTGCCCTTGGCGTAATCGGCGCGGTCCTCGACCAGCGGCGCGATCAGGCGGGGGATCTCGGCCGGGTCCATCTGGCCGTCGCCGTCGATCTTGAGGGTGATGTCGCAGCCCAGTTCGAGGGCGCGGCGGTAGCCGGTGACCATCGCCCCGCCGACGCCGCGATTGACCGGATGGCGCAGCACCTCGATGCGGGGATCGCCGACGGCGCGGGCGGCGGCGATGTCGCCCGAGCCCTGGGGACAGCAATCATCGACCACCAGGATATGGTCGATCGTGGGTGGCAGGGTGGCCAACACCGCTTCGAGATGGCGGGCGACCTTGTAGCTGGGGATGATCACGGCGACGCGCATGGCGGGGGCAGTATAGCGGCGGCGTTCGGGCCATGCTAAGTGTTTGCGCATGACCCGGATCGGCTTCTACCACCTGACCCGCTGGCCGCTCGATCAGGCCTTGCCGCGGCTGCTGGAAAAGGCGCTGGCCGCCGGTCAGCGCGTGGTGGTGCTGGCTGGCTCGGCCGAGCGGGTCGAGGCGCTCAACGACCGGCTGTGGACCTATCAGGCGGATTCGTGGCTGCCCCATGGCAGCGAGCGCGACGGCGCGGCCGAGCAGCAGCCGGTCTGGCTGACCGCGCGCGAGGAAAATCCCAACGGCGCCACCATCCTGGTCGCCTGCGACGGCGTCGAGCCGGAGCGGGTCGAGGCCTATGACCGCTGTCTCGATCTGTTCGACGGCACCGACCCCGAGGCGGTGGCGGCGGCGCGGCGGCGCTGGAAGCGGTGGAAGGATGAGGGGCACGCGCTGAGCTATTATCAGCAGAGCGAGCAGGGGGGGTGGGTCGAGAAGGCCAGTACCTGATCGCTGACGCGGGCCAAGGGGCGCGCCCCTTGGCGATCCCGCGAAGGGCCACCGGCCCTTCACCCGGTCATGGATGGTCGTGGCGGTGGTGCGCGTCGGGGAAATGCGGGTGGCGGTGGGTCATCGCCGCGTGGCGGTGCCAGTGGATATGGGGGGTGTCCGGCACCGGGGCGTCGTGGTCGTGGCGGTGGTGGTCGTCGTGGACGTGGGCGTGGCGGTGGGCGATCGGCTCGTGGCGGTGCTCGTGGTCGTGGCGCTCGGTCAGGTGCAGCCAGACACCAAACGCCATCAGCAAGCCGGCCAGGGCCAGCGGCAGGGTCAGCGGCTCGCCCAGCGCCAGCACCGCCAGGGCGGCGCCGACGAACGGGGCGGTCGAGAAATAGGCGCCGGTACGGGCGGTGCCCAGTTCGCGCAGGGCGACGACGAAGGCGACCAGACTGAGGCCGTAGGCGACGAAACCGAGGCCGCCGGCCAGCAATGCCGTCGTCGGCGCCGGCAGCGGCGCGCCGAGGCCGAGCGCCAATCCGACATTGGTGAGCCCGGCCGCCAGCCCCTTCAGGGCGGCGATCCGGACCGGATCGGCCAGCGCCACCTTGCGGGTCAGGTTGTTGTCGATCGCCCAGCACAGACAGGCGGCGAGGATCAGCCCGGCCCCGGCCGAGGCCTCGACCTGTCCGCCCGGCCAGGACAGCAGCACCGCCCCGGCGACGATGGCGGCCATTCCCAGCACCACCCGGCGGCCGGCATTCTCGCGGAAGACCCCCCAGGCGATCAGGGCGGTCAACACCCCTTCGGCATTCAGCAGCAAGGCTGAACTGGCCGCCCCGGCCGCGTGCAGCCCATACATCATCAGCACCGGCCCGGCGACACCGCCGGCCAGGATCGCCCCGGCCAGCCAGCCCCGGTCGCCCCGGGCGATGTCGCCCCGCTCCCGCCGCCCGATCGCCGCGACCGCCCCCAACCCGAGCCCCGACCCCAGATAGAGCATCCCCGCCAACAACCAGGGATCGACCTCCCCGACCATCAGCTTGGCGAGGGGCGTGCCGATGCCGAACAACAGGGCGGCGGCAAGGGCGGCGAGGATCCCGGGCTGCTGGCTCATCTCTCCCGACCATCGAAGGGTTCCAAGGGCCTTGCGGCCCTTGGCGGGTGCGGGCAGCGCCCGCGCGTTTTTTATATTTTGATCACCTCGGCGGTGACATCGGCCAGGGCGCGGGCGAACCGGGTCAGCATCTCGGCGATTTCATCCTCGCTGATCACCAGCGGCGGGGCGAAGGCGACGGCATCACCCATCGCGCGCAGGATCAGGCCGTGCTGCTGGGCGCGGGCGACCAGGGCGGCGCCGACGCCACGGGCGGGATCGAACGCGGCCTTGGTGGCCTTGTCGGCGACCAGTTCAACCGCGCCGATCAGGCCCACGCCGCGCACCTCGCCGACCAGCGGATGGTTGGCGAAGCCGCGCAGCCCGTCCTGGAGACGCGGCCCGACCCGGCCGACATGGGCGAGGATGTCGCGCTCGGCGTAGATCTTGAGGGTCTCGACCGCCACCGCCGCCGACACCGGATGGCCGCCATAGGTGAAGCCATGCCCGAGCGTGCCGATCCGCCCGGCCTCGGCGACGATCGGCGCGACCATCTTTTCCGACAGCAGCACCGCCGAGATCGGCAGATAGCCCGAGGACAGCCCCTTGGCGACGGTGATGATGTCGGGGCGCAGCCCGAAGGTCTCGGTGCCGAACATCTTCCCGGTACGGCCGAAGCCGCAGATCACCTCGTCGGCGACCAGCAGCACGTCGTATTTGTCGAGCACCGCCTGGATCTTGGCGAAATAGCCGGCCGGCGGCACGATCACCCCGCCGGCGCCCATCACCGGCTCGGCGAAGAAGGCGGCGACAGTGTCCGGCCCCTCGGCCAGGATCAGCGCCTCCAGCTCGGCGGCGAGGCGGGTGGAAAAATCCTCCTCGCTCTCGCCCGGGCGGGCGTTGCGGTAATGATGCGGACAGGCGGCGCGCAGCACGGCGGGGTCGGGCAGGTCGAACGAGCGGTGGTTGACCGCCAGCCCGGTCAGCGACGAGGTGGCGAGGGTGACGCCGTGATAGGCGCGGTCGCGGGCGATCACCTTCTTCTTCTGCGGCTGGCCCAGCGCGTTGGCGCGGTAGCGGATCAGCTTGAGGGCGGTGTCGTTGGCTTCGGAGCCCGAGCCGGTCAGGAACACCTTGCTCATCGGCACCGGAGCCAGCGCCAGCAGCCGCTCGCACAGCTCGATCGCCGGGTCGTGGGCCTTGTGGCCGAACAGGTGATAGAACGGCAGCCGCCGCATCTGCTCGCTGGCGGCGGCGACCAGCCGTTCCTCGCCCCAGCCCAGCGCGGTACACCACAGCCCGGCCAGACCCTCGATGTAATCCTTGCCGCTGTCGTCAAACACCCGCACCCCCTCGCCACGGCTGATCACCAGCGGCCCGGTCTCCTGGTGGCGGATCGGGTTGGTGTAGGGATGCAGCACGGCGTCGCGGTCGCGCTCGGACAGGGTACGGTTGTGGGACAGGGAGGACATCATCGCTCCATCGTCAGGACAGAAGGACCGACCATAGGCCGGATTGGGGCGATTCGATGGCGGGCGGGCGTCATTTTCCGCTGACCAGCCATCCGACCGCCAGAGGGGTGAGCAGGGCGGTGACCAGACCGGCCAGACCGATGGCGAGGCCGGAGAAGGCTCCCTGGGTCTCGCCTTCCTGCAAGGCGCGGGTGGTGCCGAAGGCGTGGGCGGCGGTGCCGAGCGCCAGCCCGCGCGCCGCCGGGGCGCGAATGCGGGCAAGGTCGAGGATCCAGCCGCCGGCCATCGCCCCGAACACCCCGGTCAGCACCACCAGCACCGCGGTCAGCGCCGGATGGCCGCCGATATGCTCGGACACCGCCATCGCGATCGGGGTGGTGACCGATTTGGGGGCGAGGCTCAACTGGGTCAGCCGGCTGGCGCCAAGCCCGCGCGCGATCAGCACCGCGCTGGCCATCGCCACCGCCGAGCCGGCCAGGATCCCGGCCAGCACCGCCGGCCAGGCGCGCAGCAGCGCCGGCAATTGGCGGTAAAGCGGCACCGCCAGCGCCACCGTCGCCGGTCCGAGCAGCAGATAGACCATCCGCGCCCCGGTGAAATAGGTGTCGTAGGAGATCCCGGCGAGCAGCAGCAGGCCGATGATCACCAGCATGGTCAGCAGCACCGGATTGAGCACCGGATGGCGGCCGGTGCGCTCGTACAGCGCCATCGCCGCCTGATAGACCAGCAGGGTCAGGCCGAGGCCGAAGATCGGCGAGCCGACCAGGGCGGCCCAGGCGGCGGCGGGATCGAAACTCATGACGGCGGATCCTTGCGGCCACGGCGGTCGAGCGCCTGCATCACCCAGCCGGTGACCAGCATCGTCACCACCGTGCTGGCCAGCACGGCGACGGCGATCGGGATGGCCTCGGCCGCCAGGGCATCGGTCTGGGTCATCACCCCCACCGCGACCGGAACGAACAGCAGGCCGAGATTGGACAGGATGCCCCGGGTGACCCGATCGAGCGGCTTGTCGACCCGGCCCCGGACCAGCAGCACCAGGAACAGCAGCAGCATTCCCAGCACCGGCCCGGGCAGCGGCCAATCGAACAGATGGACGATCGCCTCGCCCGCCAGTTGGCAGACCAGGATCAGGGTGATGGAACCGAGCATCGTTCCGCCTTCGTCGGAGGAGGGAAGGGGGGGGCGGATCGGCGGATTCTCCCTCGCCGGTTCCCGGGGGTCAAGCGGCTTGATCCGCCGGGGCGGTTGCGGCGCCGGCGCCCCCCGCGCCCGCTTTTTGACAAAAACGCTCACGGGGTTTGGCCGTTGCCGACATCGACCCTGCCGCCATCCCGCTTTACCCTGCCGCCGGTTGCAACGGAAGGGCGTGATGATGCGGATCGAGGGAAACACGTTCATCGTCGCCGGCGGCGGCTCGGGCCTGGGCGCGGCGGTGGCGCGGCGGCTGGTGGCCGAGGGCGGCCGGGTGGTGATCGCCGACATTGCCGCTTCCGGCGCGGCGCTGGCCGAAACACTCGGCCCCCGGGCCTGTTTCCACCGGACCGACGTCACCGATGAGGCCGCCGCCGCCGGGGCGGTGGCGCTGGCCGGCGCCCAGCCCGGGCCGCTGCGCGGGCTGATCAACTGCGCCGGCATCTGCCCGGCCGAGAAGGTGGTCGGCCGTGACGGGCCGCACCGGCTCGACAGTTTCGCCCGGGTGGTCGGGATCAACCTGATCGGCAGCTTCAACATGATGCGCCTCGCCGCCGCCGCCATCGCCGAACAGCCGGCGGAAGCGGATGGCGAGCGCGGGGTGATCGTCAACACCGCCTCGATCGCCGCCAGCGACGGCCAGATCGGCCAGACCGCCTATGCCGCCTCGAAGGCCGGGGTGATCGGCCTGACCCTGCCGGCGGCGCGCGAGCTGGCCCGCTTCGGCATCCGGGTGATGAGCGTCGCCCCCGGCATCTTCGCCACCCCGATGGTCGAGGCGATGCCCGAGGCGGTCCAGCAATCGCTCGCCGCCCAGCCGCCGTTCCCGCGCCGCCTCGGCCAGCCGGACGAATTCGCCGAGCTGTGCCACGCCATCATCGTCAATCCGATGCTCAACGGCACCACCATCCGCCTCGACGGCGCGGTGCGGATGGGCGGGACGTAACAAGAGGCGGGCTCCGCCCGCACCCGCCAAGGGCCGCGAGGCCCCTGGATCCCCTCGATGGGAGGGGCAACGCCCACCGAAGCAGGTCCAGGAGCCGCCGGCTCCTGGCGGGTGCGGGCAGAGCCCGCGAAAAAAACAACAGGGAGGCATGGCATGGGTGACTCTGATCCGGTGGTGATCGTCGGCGCGGCGCGGACCGCCTTGGGCGGGTTTCAGGGCGACCTCGCCCCGCTGGCGGCCCCGGCGCTGGGGGCGGCGGCGATCGGCGCCGCGCTGGCCCGCTCCGGGCTGGCGGCCGAGGCGGTGGACGAGGTGCTGATGGGCTGCGTGCTGCCGGCCGGGCAGGGGCAGGCCCCGGCGCGGCAGGCGGCGCTGGCGGCCGGGCTGCCGGCCGCCGCCGGCTGCACCACCCTCAACAAGATGTGCGGCTCGGGGATGAAGACGGTGATGCTGGCCCATGACCTGATCCGGGTCGGCAGCGCCGCGCGGGTGGTGGCCGGCGGGTTCGAGAGCATGAGCAACGCCCCCTATCTGCTCGACAAGGCGCGCGGCGGGCTGCGGATGGGGCATGGGCGGGTGCTCGACCACATGTTCCTCGACGGGCTGGAGGACGCCTACGAGCCGGGCCGGCTGATGGGGACCTACGCCGAGGATTGCGCCGCCGCCGAGGGGATCGGCCGCGAGGCCCAGGACGAATGGGCGGTGACCTCGCTGACCCGGGCCCAGACGGCGATCGCCGCCGGCGCCTTCGCCGCCGAGATCGTCCCGCTGACGGTCAAGGCCGGCAGGAGCGAGCGGGTGGTCGCCACCGACGAGCAGCCGGGCAAGGCCAACCTCGACAAGATCCGGACCCTGCGCCCGGCCTTCCGCGAGGGCGGCACCGTCACCGCCGCCAATGCCAGCTCGATTTCCGACGGGGCGGCGGCCTTGGTGCTGATGCGGCGCAGCGCGGCAGAAAAGCAGGGGCTGGCCCCGCTGGCGGTGATCCACGGCCACGCCACCCACGCCGACCGGCCGGCCCTGTTCCCGCTGGCGCCGATCGGGGCGGTGCGGACCCTGCTCGACCGGGTCGGCTGGCGGGCGGCCGAGGTCGATCTGTTCGAGATCAACGAGGCGTTCGCGGTGGTGACGCTGGCGGCGATCCGCGCCCTCGGCCTCGCCCCTGACCGGGTCAACATCCATGGCGGCGCCTGCGCGCTGGGCCATCCGCTCGGCGCCTCGGGGGCGCGGATCATCGTCACCCTGCTGGCGGCCTTGCAACGCCATGGGCTCAAGCGCGGCGTCGCCGCCTTGTGCATCGGCGGCGGCGAGGCCACCGCCCTGGCGGTGGAGCTGGTGGCGTGAGCGGGCCCGATCAGGCCGGGGCCGAGCTGATCGGGCCGGAAGAGGCGCTGATCCGCGACACCGCCCGCGCCTTCGCCCGCGACCGGCTGGCCCCCACCGCCGCCGAACGCGACCGGGCCGGCAGCATCCCGCGCGCCCTGCTGGCCGAGATGGGCGATCTCGGCTTCCTCGGCATGATGCTGCCGGAGGAATGGGGCGGGGCGGGGGCCAGCACGCTGGCCTACGTGCTGGCGATCGAGGAGATCGCCGCCGGCGACGGCGCGGTCTCGACGGTGATGAGCGTCCATAATTCGGTCGCCTGCCGGCCGATCCTCGCCTATGGCGACGCGGCGCAGCGGCGCCGCTTCCTGCCGGAAATGGCGGCGGGGCGTCTGCTCGGCGGCTTCGCTTTGACCGAGCCGGGGGCGGGCTCCGATGCCGCCGCGATCCGCACCCGGGCGGTGCGCGACGGCGACCATTACGTTCTGTCCGGCACCAAGCAGTTCGTCACCTCGGGCCGCTCCGCCGACCTGCTGATCGCCTTCGCGGTGACCGATCCCGCCGCCGGCAAGAAGGGCATTTCCGCCTTCATCGTCCCCACCGACAGCCCCGGCTATCAGGTGGCGCGGGTCGAGGACAAGATGGGCCAGCATGCCTCCGATACCTGTCAGGTCCAGTTCGACGATTTGCGCCTGCCGGCGGATCTGCGGCTGGGGGCCGAGGGCGAGGGCTACAGGATCGCCCTGGCCAATCTCGAAGGCGGCCGGATCGGCATCGCCGCCCAGGCGGTGGGGATGGCGCGGGCGGCGCTCCAGGTCGCCTGCGCCTATGCCGCCGAGCGGGAGAGTTTCGGCCGGCCGGTGATCGAGCATCAGGCGGTCGGCTTCCGCCTCGCCGACGCCGCCACCCGGCTGGTGGCGGCGCGGCTGATGGTCCATCACGCCGCCCGGCTGCGCGATGCCGGGCTGCCCTGCCTGACCGAGGCGTCGATGGCCAAGCTGTTCGCCTCGGAAACCGCCGAGGCGGTCTGTTCGGCGGCGATGCAGGCGATGGGCGGCTATGGCTATCTCGCCGATTTCCCGGTCGAGCGGATCTGCCGCGACGTCCGCGTCACCCAGATCTACGAGGGCGCCAGCGAGATCCAGCGGATGCTGATCGCCCGGAGTCTGCGGCCATGAGCGGGCCCCTGACCGGCCTCCGGGTGATCGAGTTCGCCGGACTCGGCCCGGCCCCGTTCTGCGCGATGCTGCTGGCCGATTGCGGCGCCGAGGTGGTGCGGATCGACCGGCCGGGGGCCGAGGACCCGCTCGGCCAGCGCCGCGACCCGCTGACCCGGGGCCGGCGTTCGCTGGCGCTCGACCTCAAGCGGCCGGAGGCGGTGGCGGCGGCGCTGCGGCTGATCGACGGCGCCGATGCCCTGATCGAGGGCTTCCGCCCCGGGGTGATGGAGCGGCTCGGGCTCGGCCCGGATCTCTGCCTCGCCCGCAATCCCCGGCTGGTCTATGGACGGATGACCGGTTGGGGCCAGACCGGGCCGCTGGCCGAGCGCGCCGGCCACGACATCACCTACACCGCCCTGTCGGGGGCGCTGCATGCGATCGGCCCGGCCGGGGCGCCGGTGGTGCCGCTCAATCTGGTCGCCGATCTCGGCGGCGGCGGGATGGTGCTGGCGTTCGGGCTGGTCGCGGCGCTGTGGGAGGCGTCCCGTTCCGGCCGGGGGCAGGTGATCGACGCGGCGATGACCGACGGCGCCGCCCTGATGATGGCGATGGTCTATGGCCTCAAGGGCAACGGCCTGTGGAGCGGGGCGCGGACCGACAATCTGATCGATGGCGGCTATCCGTTCTACGGCACCTATCGCTGCGCCGACGGCAAATGGCTGGCGATCGGCCCGCTGGAGGAACGGTTCCTCCGCCTGTTCCTCGATCGCATCGGCCTCGACGATCCGGCGCTGGCGCCGCCCATCGCCAAGGCCGACTGGCCGGCGGCGCGGGACCGCCTCGCCGCCTGGCTGGCGACCCGGCCGCGCGGCGAATGGCTGGAACGGGTCGAGGGCAGCGATGCCTGCGTCGCCCCGGTGCTCGACCTCGACGAGGCGCCGTTGCACCCCCACAATCGCGCCCGGGGCAGTTTCGTCGAACAGGACGGGATGGTGATGCCGGCGCCGGCGCCGCGCTTCAGCCGCACTCCGGCCCGCGCCGGGGCCCCGCCGGGGGATCCCGGTGGCGACGGAAGCGCGGTGCTGGCCGAGGCCGGTTTCAGCGCTGCCGAGATCGAGCGGCTGCTCGGCGCGGCTTCAGCTTGATGCCGCCCGGCCAATGACCTGACCCGCTGGGTCAGGTCAGGCCGAGACGGGTGACGCTCAAGCGCCGCGCGGGCTGGCCGGCCGCCGAACGGATCCGTTCAAAGGGCGGCCGGTATGAGCCGGGCGGACGCCCAAACCTCCCCTTTTCGACCAAAAGAGAGGCCGGGGCCTCGCTCCGGCCGGACGGGATCAGGCCTGGTCGTCGCTGACGGCGGCCAGCGCCTTGGCCAGTTCATAGACCCGCTTGCGCACCTGCGGATCGGTGATGCTGTAATAGGCGCGCACCAGCTCCAGGGTCTCGCGCTTGGTCATCGGGTCGGTCTCGAACGGCGCCGGTTCCTCGGACAGGCCGCTCGACCCCTTGATCACGTTGACCGGGCTCAGATTCTGCACCGCGTCGGACATGTCGTCGAAGAAATACGACACCGGCACGTCGAGCACCCGGGCCAGATCGAACAGACGGGAGGCGCCGATGCGGTTGGCGCCGCGCTCGTACTTCTGGACCTGCTGGAAGGTCAGGCCGATCGCCTCGCCCAGCTTTTCCTGGCTCATCCCCAGCAACGTGCGGCGCAGCCGCATGCGGGCGCCGACATGCACGTCCACCGGGTTCGGGGCCCCGCTCTCCAGACGACCCCGCGTCGACACGTTTTTCTTCAGCAAAACAAATCCCCTGAACGATTCTAAGATCCGGGTTGCATTTTAGGCCGGGGGGGAGGCGGCGCAACTGTTTTTTGTATGCAAATGCATGCCTGGGTATGCAATCAACCGGCTAGGGGAGGGCGGGGACGCTGACGCCAGGGGGGAGCCGTACCCGCCAACACGGGATCGCCGGACGGCCGGGGTCGCGGGCGGGGGGACGGTCAGCGATCGCGATACCAGGAGGAGGAGAGGAACATCGTCGCCATCAGGTCGTAGAGGTCGCGCACCGCCGGCTCGCGCAGGCTGTCCTCGTGCGACACCAGCCACAGCGAGGCGCCGAGCGACGGGCAGGCGGTCAGGTCGACCGGCACCAGATTGGGCTCGTACAGGGTCGAATAATCGGGCAGCAGCGAGATGCCCTCGCCGGCCAGCAGCGGCTGTTGCAGCCGGGGCGTGGTCGGCGCGACCGGGACCAGGGCGCCGCGCTCGCGCCGGCGGGCGATCAGGCCGTTCCAGTCGTCGAGCCCGCGCAGCAGGCGGTAGAAGCCGATGTCGAGCAGGGGATGTTCGATCAATTGCTCGAAATCCCCGGGCGGCGGCTGGCGGTTGAGATAATCGCGCGCCGCCACCGGGATGAAGCGCATCGTCCCCACCCGGCGCACCCGCATCGCCCCCTTGACCCGGGGCAGGTCGCCGGGCGAGGTCGCCAGCACGGCGATGTCGGCCTGATCGGCGGCGGTGGTGAAGGTCAGGTCGGGCAGCGGGGAGCGGATCAGGGCGCGGTCGAGCGGCAGTTCGGCCTTGGCGTGGCCGAGCAGGGCCGAGATCAGGGTGTAGGTCAGCAGCCCCTCGCTGGCCGCCACCGTCACCCGCGAGGCCGGCAGGGTCGACAGGCCGCGCAGCGCGGTCTCGAACTGGGAGGCCGCCGCCTCCATCTGCCGGGCGCGCTCAAGCAGGGCCTGCCCGGCCGGGGTCGGCGACGCTCCCGAACGGCGCCGGTTGAACAGCGGCCGGCCGATGGCCGCCTCCAGCGCCGAGACCCGCCGGCTGACCGTGCTCTGGTCGATGCCGAGCAGCGCCCCGGCGCGGGCAAAACTGCCGCATTCGGCGCAGGCGATCAGCAGGCGCGCGTCATTCCAGTCATGCAGGCGAAAGGAGGACATCCGGTCCCGGCCGTCAGCAACGCGGTATCGACATTTCACGGCATACCATGTCGGCGCGGACCGCCGCAAGATGGCGGCCATTGGATTTCTTGCATGGAGACGCAATCATGAGCGCCCTGCCCCTAAAGGATGTATCTGCTCCCCACAACCGGTCGATCGAGATCCGCCTCGTCCGCACCCCGGACGAGCACGCGATGGCGATGGCGATCCGGGCCGCGGTGTTTCTGGCCGAAGAGGACAACATCACCTATTTCGATGAATTCAACGGAAACGATTATGTTTCGACCCACCTGCTCGCCTTCGTCGATGGCGACCCGGCCGGGGTGATCCGCCTGCGCTGGTTCGCCGATTTCGCCCTGCTGGAGCGGGTCGGCATCCGCCGCCGCTACCGCTCCTATCAGGTGCTGGCGGCGCTGGCCCGCGCCGCGCTGGAGCTGGCCCGGCAGAAGGGCTATCGCCAGGTCGCCGGCCGGGCCCGGCTGGAGACGGTCAATTTCTGGAAGCGGTTCGGCGGCCGTCCCTCGGGCGAGGCGGTCGAGATGTATCGCGGCACCCTGGTGCCGATCATCCATGACCTGCCCCGGCGCCCCGATCTCGGCGCGGTCGAAGGCGGCGCGTTCGGCGATCCCGATTTCGAGGCCCTGATCGTCCAGCCCGAGGGCAAGTGGGACTTCAGCAAGGTCCGCGCCGCCGCCGCCCACCTCACCGCGGCGGAATAGGCGGCGATGGGCTGGGACGCCGCGGTCGGGCTGGTCGCCGACATCAATCTCAGGATCGAATTGCGCCGGCTGGCCGATCAGGCGTCGCGGATGGACAATGGGCCGCTGGCGGCGATTCTCGAGGTGGCGATCAGCAGCCTCGATGCCCGGATCGCCGACCCGGCCAGCTACGGTGCCGGCGGCGACCCGCCGCCGGCCAGTCCGCCGCCCGGGCTGATCTGCCGCAACATCCGTCTCGACGGCCGCCGCACCAGCGTCAAGCTCGAGCCGGAATTCTGGCAGGCGCTGGAACGGCTGGCGGCGCGCACCGGCGGCTCGATCGACGATCTGTGCCGCACCGCCCGGCGGCGCCATCCGGTCGGCGGGCTGGCCTCGGCGATCCGGGTGTTCCTGCTCGCCAGCGCGGTCGAGGCGGCGGTGCCGCCGGAAGAGGGCGAGCGATGATTTTCCCGCGTTGCCCTGCCGGCCACGGATGGGTCACCATTCCGGCATGAATGTGCCGCGCCCCGATCGTCTGATCCGAGCCCTGCCGAGCGTCTGGCGCCGACGGCTGCCGCTGGCCGGCGTCCTGACGCTGGCGCTGGCGCTGGGCGGGCTGGGCGGCGTGGTGCTGGAACTCGATGCGGCCGGGCGGGCGGCGCTGTGGCAGGAACGCACCCGCACCGCCGCCCTGTCCGAGCTGTCGCTGCGCGCCGGCCGGGTCGAGGCCGAGATCCATCAATATCTGGTGGTGCCCGACGAGGATCTGCTGAAGCAGACCACCCGCGCCGGCGAGGATCTGCTGGTGGCGATCAGCGACGTCGCCGGCAGCGAGGCGGCGCCCGACGAGGAGGTGGCGGCGATGCAGGCCGCCGCCCGCCGCTTCCTCGCCGCGTTTCAGGCGGTGAGGCGGGTCGATGCCGACATCGCCGGGCTGCTGGAAAGCCGGATCGGCCCGGTGCTGGACGAGATGTCCGGCCGCTATGCCCTGCTGGAGGCGGCGATGCCGGGCGGGGCCAGTCTGGCCGAGGCGGTCGGCCCGTCGCATCAGGCCTTCGTCGCCGCCCTGACCGCGATCGACGCGCTGGCCCGCGACGGCCGGCCCGGGCGCGCCGAGGCCGCCCGCGAGCGGCTGGCCCGGCTGGTCGCCTCGTTCGCGCCGCTGGCCCCCCGGCTGAACCGCGAGGTCGAGCGCGACGGGCTGGCCACCCTGCGCGCCCGGGCCGCCGAGCTGGCGGCGGGGGTCGAGGCGCTGGCCGCCGATCAGGCCGAGCGGCGCCGCCTGCTGGCGCAGGAACTGGGGCCGGGGCAGGCGGCGCTGGCCCAGGCGGCCGACCGGCTGATCGAGCGCGGCCGCGCCCGCGAGGCGGCGCTGTCCGCGCGGATCGGCGACCGGCTGGCGCTGGTGCTGGCGGTGGGCGGGGCCGGGCTGGTGCTGCTGCTCGGGCTGGGCGGCTGGCTGGTGCGCGGGCTCGATTCCGCCGTTCGCCGTCCGCTGGTCGGGCTGCGGGCGCGGATCGAGGCGGGGCTGGCCGGCGAGGGCGACGGCCCGATCGCGCTCGACGGTGACGACGAGGTGGCGGCGCTGGCCCGCGCCCTGGAGGCGGTCCGCCGCCAGGGGATCGAACAGCGCCGCGTCGCCGACCAGCGGGCCGAGGAGGCCAGCCGCGTCGCCGCGGCCAGCCGCCACCTGCTGGAGGAGGTGCTGGCCCGGGTCGAGGCGGCGGCGGCCGAGGGGCAGGGGCTGCCCGACGGGCTGGTGCCCGACAGCGTCGAGGCCGGCATCGCCCGCAGCTTCGAACGCCTGCTGGCCCGTGCCCGCGCCGAGATCGCGACCCGCGACGCCGACCTTGCCGCCTTGACCGCCGAGCGGGCGGCGGCCGAGGCGGCGGCGCGCGACCGCTCGGCGCTGCTGCTGGCCCTGATCCTCGCCCTGCGCGGGCCGTTGCAGCGGGGCGAGCCGGCCTGGCCGCTGCTGGAGCGGATCGAGGCCGCGCTCGATTGCTGCCGGCTCGACCGGGGCGAGGCGGTGATCGATCGGGTCGCCGCCGAGCCCGAGGCGGTGATCGTCTCGGCGCTGGCGGTGGCGCGGGCCGGGGCGGGGGCCGATCCGGCCCGGCTGACCGCCTGGGCCGATCCCGGCCTGCCGCGCCGCTGCCTGCTCGATCCGGCCCGGCTGTCGCGGCTGGTCTGCCTGCTGATCGACCATGCCGCCGCCGGCGGGGGCCGGGTGCGGCTGGCGGCGGAACGGCTGGGGCCGGACGAGGCGCCGCTGCTGCGGCTGTGGGTGGTGGGGGAGGGCCGGCCGCCGGCCACGGCCGAGGCCGGCCCCGATCTGGCGATCGAGGTCGCCCGCCAGCTCGCCTGCCGTCTTGGCGGCCGGTTCGAGGCCAGCGCCGATCCCGCCGCCACCGGCGGGGTCGGCTGCCTGTCCTGGTGCCTGCTGCCGCTGTGGCCGCTGCCGCCGGCCGCGCCCGATCCGGGGGCCGCTGCCCCGGCCGAGGCCGGCCGGCTGATGGGGGCGCGGGTGCTGGTGGTCGCCGCCGATGCCGACGAGCGCCGGCTGGTGGCCCAGGTGGCGGAGCAGGCCGGGGCGGCGGTGGTGCGGGTGCCGGGCGGGCGCGAGGCGATCGCGGCGGTGGCCAAGGCCAATCTCAGCCGGGCGCCGTTCGATCTCGCCATCGCCGCCGCCGCCGTGCTGGCGCCCGACCAGCTGGCCGCGCTCGGGCCGGCGCCGCTGCTGCTGATCGACGACGAGGCGACGCCGCCGCCGCGACGGGCGGTGTTGCAGGCCGGGGACGGCTGGGTCGGGGCGCTCGGCCGTCCGCTGGCCCCGTCCCAGCTGCTGGCGGCGATGGCGCGGGCCGTCGCGGTGTCGCCTCCGGCGACCGACTGAACCGCCTTATGTACGAAGGATTGCGGCCGGTCGCGCTATGGTGCCGAAAAGTGTTTTCCGCCGTAACAACTTGGCAAGACTTGACGTTTGCGGCTGCGGCGATGATCCCCTATATCTAAAGACTGGATCGGAGTGACGGGTGGTGGCGGTGGGCCGATCGGGTCGCCGCGCGCTCCAGGGGCGGGATCGGCATGACGCATTCTCTATCGGCGCCGTCGCAGACAGTTTCCGAACATCGAGCCGCGGTGCGTTTCATCAACCAGACCCTCAAGGGTCCGGCGGCGGCGGCGCTGATCGATCTCGATCCGGCGCTGGCCGCGATCGGCCAGGAGCGGTTCTACGACACGGTGATGGACGATTCGTCGCTGCTGGAAGGCTGCCTGCGGGTCTTCCGCCAGAATCCGCAGCGTTTCCGCGACCTGCTGGTCGATGGCCAGGGCCGTCCGGTCAATGACGAGCGGGTGCCGCTGCGCTGCGGCCGCTCGTTGCAGGACATCGTCGCGATGATCGTCCGCACCCACGCCAAGCGCCATTTCCGCAGCGCGCTGGGCGGCGATCCCGATGATCCGACCAGCCGGGCGGGCGGGCTCTATCAGGCGATCTCGGCCTATCTGCTGCATGAATGGCAGGTGCCGCTGGTGCCGCATTACGCCCCGCTGCCGGTGGCGCTGCTGCGCGATCTCGGCCCCGGCCTGCTCGATCTGCGCGACGCCGCCGCCCTCCAGGCCCTGCTCGCCACCGGGGCGGGGGCGCCGCCGCCGGCCGCGCCCGCGCCCGCGCCGGCGGCGCGGGCC
>NZ_JBHUIY010000030.1:0-43134 GCF_042683125.1 Phaeospirillum tilakii | reverse complement strand
GCCGCGCGTCCGGCCCCGGCCGCCGCCCGTCCGGCTCCCGCCGCCGTGCCGGCCGCCGGCCCGGCCCGGTCCGCCCAGCAGGCGGCGGTGGCGTCGGTGTCCGCCGCCGCCGAGTTCGCCGCCGACGACGACCGGTCCGAGGCGGAGCGGGAACTGCTCCGTGCCCTGCAGGCGATGCGGTGAGGGATGCCATGAGCGTGACCAGCCTGCGCCAGCCCGACGAAACCGCCCCCGCCCCCCGCGCCGCGCGCACCGCCCAGCCGGCGCCGCGTCCCACCGCCGGGCGCAAGCGCCGCCGCACCCCGATCGTGCGGGTGCTGCCGGTGCTGATCTTCTGTGGCGTGCTGATGCTGTCGGTGCGGGTCACTGACCTGTTTCTCGGCCTGACCGGGCTCGGTTCGGTGTCGGTGGCGCCGTTGCAGGCGCAGCAGACCACCCCGCCGGCCCCGCCGCCGGCCGCCCCGGCCGCCGCCCCGGCGCCGGCCGCCCCGCTGACCGACCCCAACGAGGGACGGACCCCGACCGAACTCGACGTGCTCGAAAAGCTGCGCGACCGCCATGCCGCGCTCGACGCCCGCGAACGCGACGTCGAACGGCGCGAGGAGACCCTGCGCGCGGCCGAGAGCCAGATCGATCGCAAGATCGCCGAGATGAAGACGCTGCAAAGCACCATCGAGGGGCTGCTGCGCCAGTACAACGACCAGGAGGACAGCAAGATGCGGTCCCTGGTCAAGATCTATGAGAACATGAAGCCCAAGGACGCGGCCAAGATCTTCGAGCAGCTCGACATGAGCATCCTGCTTGAGGTGCTGGAGCGGATGAAGGAACAGAAAGTGGCGCCGATCCTGGCGGAAATGGACCCGATGAAGGCCAAGTCGGTCACCGCCGAAATGGCGCAGCGGCGCCAGATGCCGGCGCCCTCGAGTCCGGCGCTGGGCGCGGCGGGGCGGGGCGGGGCCGGCGGCTGATCGCGCCGCGCGAGGATCTGATTGCCGCGTTGTGTGTAAAAATGGCTTGCGCCCGTCGGCGGGGCTATCTTAACTAAGCCAATTCGTTAGAGTTCCGGTCAGTCGGTCTCTGCCGGATGGGTGTCTTGAAGGAGCGGATGGATGGCTGTCGATAAGAATATGAACGTCCTCATTGTGGACGATTACAAGACGATGTTGCGGATCATTCGAAATCTGCTGAAGCAGCTCGGGTTCAACAACGTCGATGAAGCCACCGATGGGGCGATGGCGCTCCAGATGCTCCGGGTCGGCAGCTATGGCCTGGTGATTTCCGACTGGAACATGGAGCCGATGACCGGCCTCCAGCTGCTGCGCGAAGTCCGCGCCGACGCCAAGCTGAAGCCGATCCCCTTCATCATGGTCACCGCCGAATCCAAGTCGGAAAACGTCATCGCCGCCAAGGAAGCCGGTGTGTCCAACTACATCGTCAAGCCGTTCAATGCCGAGACGCTGAAGAACAAGATGACCAGCGTTCTGGGCGATTTCTGACGGCGGAAGAAGGGGGTCGCGTCATGTCAGCAACGGGCGTTGATCGCGACCTGGAGGCGCGTCTCGATGCGATCCGTCGTGACCATGGGGACACGGTGCGGATCGATCAGGTCGGTGAGGTGGTGCGGTCGCTGCTGGATTCGATCGGCGGCGACATCAGCGCCGGCGATCTGAGGCTCTATCGCGAGGTCGAGTCGCTCGCCAATTACATCCACGCCGCCCGCGAGGAAATCGCGGCGCTGCGGCCCGGCGACATCAAGGATCGGTTCATCGCCTCCGCCACCGACGAGCTTGATGCCATCGTCGGCGCCACCGAGGCGGCGACCAACGAGATCATGGATGCCGCCGAAAGTCTCGAGTCCCTCACCGGCGAGATCGATGCCGCCGCCGGGGAGAAACTGTCGGAGATCACCACCCGGATCTATGAGGCCTGTACCTTCCAGGACATCACCGGTCAGCGCATCACCAAGGTGGTGAAGGCGCTGAAGGAGATCGAGGACCGCGTCGAGGGGCTGGTGCGGATGTTCGGCGCCGAATATGACGGCAAGGACGGCGCGGGCAAGGATCAGGCCGCTCCGGCCGCCCTGACCGACCAGGACCTGCTCAACGGTCCCCAGCTTCCCAGCACTGCCGCCAATCAGGCCGATATCGACGCGCTGCTGGCGAGTTTCGACTAGACAGCGATGGTGGCCTCGGCCCACACGTCGATGAACGCCCGCGCCGGCCGTCTTCTGGCCGCGTCGGTGGCGTTCGCCGCCCTGGTTGCCCTGGCCGGACCGGCCATGGCCCAGCCGTCGCCCCGTGCCGCCGATCACGACGGCTACGGCCGGATGGTGTTCGAATGGCCGGGGGCGGTGACCTTCTCCGCCGTCGTCGCCGACGGCGCCCTGGTGGTCAAGTTCAACAAGCCGATCGCCGGCGACCCCAAGGTGGTGGTCAAGCCGCTGGCCCGCTATCTGGCTGGGGTCAAGCTCAGCCCCGACCGCACCACCGCCACCTTCGCCCTGGCCCGTCCGGTCAAGGTCAAGAGCTTCCGCGACGGCGGCAAGGTGGTGATCGACGTCAGCGAGGACAACACCCCGCCGACGCCCAAGACCGCCCCCGCCGCTCCGGCTGCCGCCCCCGCCGCCACCGCTCCGGCCACGCTGCCGGTCGCCGCCACCGCCACGGTGGCGCCGCCGCAGCCGGCCACCGCCGGGCCGGCCCCGGCCGGAATCCCGGCCGGTCCGCCGACCGATCTGATGGTGCGGGGCGGCGAGCATACCGGCTTCAACCGGCTGGTGTTCGACTGGCCGAAGCCGGTGGGATACACCGTCGAGGAAGACGGCGGCGACCGGGTGATCGTCAGCTTCGCCCGGCCGGCCCGGATCAATCCGACCGCCCTCAAGAGCGCGCTGCCGGCCGATGTCGGTCTGGTCGAGGTCCGTCCCTCCGGCACCGGCACCGCGGTGGTGCTGTCGCTGGCGCCGGGCATGCGGGCCCGCCATTTCACCAGCGGCCCCAAGGTGGCGATCGATCTGGTCCGTCCGGCCGACGCGCCGCCGCCGCCCCGGGCGGAAGGGGTGCCGCCGCCGCCGCTGGCCCCGGCGCCGGGCGGCGAACAGCCGCCCAGCCTGCCGCCCAGCGCGCCGCCGCAGGCCGCGCCGGCCCTGCCGCCGGTGACGGTGCCGCCCGCTCCGGCCCCGACCCCGTCCGAGCGGGTGGTCAGCCTCGGCTTCGCCTTCGACAAGCCGACCGGGGCCGCGGTGTTCCGCCGGGGGCCGTGGTTGTGGGCGGTATTCGACGCCAAGACCGAACTCGACACCAAGCTGTTGAAGCGTACTGGTGGAGATCTGGTGGCGGAGGTCGAGCAGGTTCAAGGGGTGAAGGGCACGGCGGTGCGGATTTTGCTCCAGCCGGGCTACAATCCGTCGGTGCGCAAGGAAGGCCAGCTGTGGGTGCTCGACATCCACCGCCAGCCGCTCCAGCCGCGCCTCCCGGCCGAGGTCACCCCCCGGCTCGATTTCCAGGATCGCGGCCGGCTGGTGATCGCCGCCGCCGACGGTCTGCCGGCGCAGATGCTGCGCGATCCCGAGGTCGGCGACGTGATCCAGGTGGTGCCGCTGACCGAGGTCGGCCGCGGCGTGCGCGATGGCCGCGTCCTGCCGGGCGCGACCCTGCTGCCCAGCGCCCAGGGCGTCGCCGCCCTGCCGGTGGCCGACGGGGCCCGGCTTGATGTCGCCAAGGCCCAGATCGACCTGACCGCGCCGGGCGGGCTCTATCTGTCGCCGGCTCCGGCCGGCGGCCCGGCGGTGGCCGAGACCCCCGCCGCCGCGCCCGCCGCCGGCGAGGGGGGACCGCTCGACATTTCGACCTGGATGCGCGGTGGGCCCGACAAGTTCGCCGAGGAGCATGACGCCCTGCTGCACGATCTGGCGCAGCAGCGTCCCGACGAACGCAACCGCCAGCGGCTGGAGATCGCCCGCCATTACCTCGCCAACGGGTTCGCCCCCGAGGCGCTGGGCGAATTGCGGCTGATCGCCGCCTCCGATCCGGGGATGGCGGAATCGCCCGATCTGCGCGCGGTGCGCGGCGCCGCCAATTTCCTCGCCCACCATGACGAGGAGGCGATCGCCGACCTGTCGCTGCCGGCGCTGAAGGACGATCCCCGCGTCCAGCTGTTCCTGGCCGCTGCCACCGCGCGGGCCCGGCCCAATCCCGAGCAGCAGGCGCTGACGCTGCGGCTGGCCCCCGACGAGATCAAGGGCTGGGCCCCGCCGCTGCGGATGGCGCTGGGCGATGTCGCGGTGCGCACGGTGGCCGGGGCCGGCGACGGCAAGGGCGCCGCCCGCGTCCTCGACGCGATGATGGGGCCGGGCCTGTCGAACCGCGAGGTCGCCCACCTGTCCTACCTCGGCGGTCTCGCCTCGATCGCCTCCAAGCAGTACGATCAGGCGATCAACCGCTTCAACGAGGCCGAGGCCGGCCCCAGCCGGCCCGACCGGGCCTATGCGGTGCGCGACCGGGTCGAGTTGCAGCTCCGCCTCGGCAAGATCACCCCGGACCAGGCGATCTCGGAACTGGAGAAGATGCGCTTCGCCTGGCGCGGCGAGGATTTCGAGTTCCAGTTGCTGAAGCGGCTGGGCGAGTTGCAGCTCGACGCCAAGCGTTATGGCGAGGGCCTGCGCACCCTGCGCCAGCTCACCGTCAATTATTCCGGGCACAACAACATCCCGGCGGTGCTGGCCGACATGAGCAACGCCTTCTCCAGGCTGTTCCTGGCCGGCGAGGCCGACAAGCTGCCGCCGGTCACCGCGATCGGGCTGTATGACGAGTTCCAGGAACTGACCCCGTCCGGCCCGGCCGGCGACGAGATGATCCGCCGTCTCGCCGACCGTCTCGCCTCGGTCGATCTGCTCGACCGCGCCAGCGATCTGCTGCGCCATCAGGTCGAACAGCGGCTGACCGGGCTCGACAAGGCCCGCATCGGCAGCCGGCTGGCCTTCCTCAACATTTCCAACCGCAAGCCGGCCCAGGCGCTGGAGGCGCTCGACCTCAGCGAGGTGCCCGGCATTCCGGCCGACCTTGCCGCCCAGCGCCGCTATCTGCGGGTGCAGGCGCTCGACGATCTCGGCCGCTCGGCCGAGGCGCTGGCCCTGATCATCAACGATCAGAGCGAGGAGGCCGGCCGCCTGCGCGGCGAGATCAACTGGCGGCTCAAGAAATGGCCGGAGGCCGCCGCCGCGCTGGAAAGCGCGCTCGAGAAGCCGCTCGGCAACCGTCCGCTCGATCCGGCGATGAGCCACCGCGTGCTCGACACCGCGACGGCGATGACCCTGGCCCATGACGAGCGCGGTCTGGCCCGGCTGCGGCGCAATTTCGGTCCGCTGATGGAAAAGACCGAGCAGGCCGGCGCCTTCAACCTGCTGACCAGCGAACCCGAACGCGGTATTGCCGATTACCGCCGGATCGGCGACAAGATCAAGCAGGCCGAGGAATTCCAGACCTTCATGGGCGAGTGGAAGAAGCGGGTCAAGGATCGCGGCCTGTCGTCGATGAACTAGCCGCGCCGGCCCGGGGCGGCGCCGAAGGGGCGGAGGAAAGCGGGATGCGCTGGCAGAGGGTGGGGGCAATGGTCGCGCTGGGGCTGCTGGCCGGGTGCGGCTCGCAATTGCCGCCGCCCGAATCGGTCGCCTTCACCAGTCCGGTGGCCGGACGCACCCCGCCGCTGCCGGCCCGGGTGATGGTCTATGCCGGCCAGGACGATCTCGCCCGTCCGCTCAAGATCCAGGTCACCAGCCTGCACAGCGAGGAAAACCCCGAGGTCAAGGACGGCCTCGCCTTGGCCCGGGCCGCCACCACCGTGCTCGGCCGCGCCTTCGCCCGGGTCGCGCTCGACGATGCCGCCCTCCGGCCGCAGATCGTGGTCCGCCCCTACGGCAAGGCGCTGTGGTTCAAGCTCGACGGCCAGTTGCGGATCGGCTGCGGCCTCGACGCCTATACCGCCGACGGCTTCCCGCTCGGCAATTTCGCCGGCCGCTTCTCGGTCAGCACCGGCAATTACCAGGACGATCTGCTGCCGGCCTACGCCCAGTGCCTCAAGCGGCCGGTCGAAAGCCTGCTCGCCAGCCCCGCCCTGGCCCGGCTGGCCGCCGCCGGTTTCGCCGATCCGCCCGCCGGTCCGGTCGAGGCCTGGATGCGCACCCTCGGGCCGATCCCCACCCCGCCCTGAGCCGGCGGACAGGCTGTCGCGCGGGCTCCCGCCCGCGGACCCGGCCGGGGCGATGCCCCGGACCCCCTTCTTTTTTACGAAGGGAGGGGCGGGTGGGGGGCGCCTGAGCCGTTGCCGTCGGGCGGATTTTTCGACAGTGTAAAAGAGAGCGCGTGATCATCGCGGGAGGGGAGATGGCCCGGGCAAGCGACGGCGACCGGCTGCGGGCTCTGCTGGTCGAGGACGACCCGGCCGATGCGGCGCTGGTGACCCGGCTGCTGCGGCGGACCCGGCCCGGCGGGTTCGAGGTGACGGTGGCCGACCGGCTGGCGGCGGCGGTGGCGGCGCTGGCGGCCGAGCCGGACGGGTTCGACGTGGTGCTGGCCGATCTCGGCCTGCCGGATTCCTGCGGCATCGCCACCCTGGACGGGTTGACCCGGGCGGCGCCGGCGGTGCCGGTGGTGGTGCTGACCGGGCAGGACGACGAAGCCCTGGCCCTCGACGCGGTGCGGCGCGGCGCCCAGGATTATCTGGTCAAGGGCAGCGGCGACGGCGCGATCCTGTCGCGGGTGGTGCGCTACGCGATCGAGCGCAAGGCGACCGAGGCGGCGCTGCGCGAGGCCCGCGACGCCGCCGAGCAGGCGGCGCGGGCCAAGTCGGTGTTCCTGGCGATGATGGGGCACGAGATCCGCACCCCGCTCAACGGGGTGCTGGGAATGGCCCGCCTGCTGCTTGAAACCCCGCTCGCCACCGGGCAGCGCGCCCATGTCGATACCCTGCTGTCGGCGGGCGAGCTGCTGCTCGGGCTGGTCAACGACCTGCTCGATTTCGCCCGGCTCGACGCCGAGGCGCTGACCCTTGAATCCGAGGCGTTCGACCTCGCCGCCACGGTCGAGGAGGTGCGGCTGGTGCTGGCGCCGCGCGCCGGCGACAAGGGGCTGGCGCTGACCTGCCGGCTGGGGCGGGACTGCCCGCGCCGGGTGCGCGGCGACCGGCTGCGGCTGCGCCAGATCCTGTTCAATCTGGTCGGCAACGCGATCAAGTTCACCGACCAGGGTGCGGTGACCCTGACGGTTGCCCCGGCGGGGGGCGAACGGCTCGAATTCGTGGTCGGCGATACCGGGATCGGCATCCCGCCCGAGGTCGGGCTGGCTTTGTTCGAGGAATTCTGGCAGGGCGGGGATGGGGCGACCCGGCGGCGCGGCGGCGCCGGGCTCGGCCTCGCCATCTGCCGCCGGCTGTGCCGGCTGATGGGCGGCGAGATCGGCTATGACAGCAGCCCCGGCCAGGGCAGCCGCTTCCGGGTCGAACTGCCGCTGCCCGAGGCCTGCGGCCCCGAGGAGCCGGCGGTGCCGCCGCCGCCCAGCCCCGGCCCGTCGCGGCGGATCCTGCTGGCCGACGACAATCCGGTCAACCGCGCCGTCGCCGCCGGCCTGCTGGAACGGCGCGGCCATCAGGTCACCGCCGTCGCCGATGGCACGGCGGCGGTGGCCGCCGCCGCCGCCGGCCGGTTCGATCTGGTCCTGCTCGACTGGCGGATGCCGGGGCTCGACGGCCTTGCCGCCGCACGGGCGATCCGCGCCCTGCCCGGGGCCGCGCCGCCGCTTTATCTGCTGACCGCCCATGCCCAGGCCGAGGCGGCCGAACAGAGCCGCGCCGCCGGCCTGGACGGCATCCTGGCCAAGCCGTTTCGGGTCGAGGACGTGCTGCGCCTGCTGGCCGGGTCCGGTCCGCCGCTGCCGCCGCCGCTGGTGGCGCTGGCCGACCTCGCCGTCGATCGCCACGACCTCGGCGCCGAGCGGATGAATGGGCTGCTGGCGCTGTTTCGCCGCAGCGCCGGCGCCGATCTCGACCGCCTGCTCGGGCTGGTCGCCAGCGGCGCCTTGGCCGAGGCCGGTAGCACCGCCCACCGCCTCGCCGGGGCCGCCGCCAGCCTGCATCTGCGCCCGCTGTCGGAACGCTGCCGCGACCTCGAAGCCGCCGCCCGCCGGGGCGATGCCGTCGCCGTCGCCGCCCTGGCGGCCGATCTCGCGCCGCTGTGGCAGGCCTCGGTCGAGGCGCTGGCGGCGGCGCTGGCCTGAGCGGCAAACAGATACCGGTTCGTCGGCTTCTTAGCTGAAGGTCGCCTCGGCTTCGGCCTCGCGGACGATGTCGATCAGGCGGAGCAGGATATCGGGTTCCTGGGCGCCGGCGAGGGCGTACTGGCCGTCGAGGATCAGGCAGGGCACGCCGTTGACGCCGAGGCGGTGGGCGCGGGCATTGTCGGCCAGCACCGCCGCGAGGTCGGTCTCGGAGGCGAGGTGGTCATACAGCGCCTTGCGGTCGAGGCCGAGGCCGGCGCCGATTTCGGCCAGCACCGCGATGTCGCCGATATCGCGCCCCTCGCAGAAATAGGCGGCGTAGATCGCCTCGACCGCCTCGGCGTCGCGGCCGATCGCGGTGGCGTAGCGGATCACGCGGTGGGCGTTGAGGGTGTTGGGGGTGCGTCCGATCCGGTCGAAGGCGAAGGTGATCCCCTCGGCCAGTCCGGCGGTGGCGACCGCGGCGTGGATGCGCTGGGCCCGGGCCGGGCCGCCGAACTTGCGGTCGAGATAGATCCGGCGATCGACTCCCTCGGTCGGCAGATCGGGGTTGAGCAGGAACGGCCGCCACAGCAGCGTCACCCGGCTGTCCGGGCGTTGCCGCAATGCCCGCTCCAGCCGGCGCTTGCCGACGTAACACCAGGGGCAGACGGTATCGAACACATATTCAATCCGCATCCGCCACCGCCTCCGTCCGGGTCGCCGCCATGGCGTCAGGCTCCGTCGTCGAGCAGCTGGCCGGCCCGCGCCAGCAGGGTGGCGCGGTCGTCGTCGGCCTGGGCCTCGGCGCAGCCGACCTGGACCCACACCCGCACCGGCTGGAACACGTCGGGAATGGCGAAGTCGGTGTTGGACAGCACCCCGGCGATGCGGTGCATCACCACCTCGGCCTCGACCAGCGGGGTGTCGGGCAGCACCACGCAGAAGCGGTTGGCGGCGAAGCGGGCGGTCAGGTCCTCGGCCCGCACCAGCCGGTTGATCCATTGCCCGAGCTGGCGGATCAGATGGTCGGCGGCGGCGTCGCCGAAATGGGCCCGCACCGAATCGAGGCTGGGGATCGCGAACAGCACCGCCGTCAGCGGCCGGTCGCGTTCCCGCGCCGCCGCCAGCCGCAAATCGAGATGGCGGTCGAGGAACGGCCGGCCATAGGCGCCGGTCAGCGGATCGGCGGTGGCCGGGCCCAGGCTCTGGCCCAGGGTGGCGCGGATCGCCCAGCGCAGCCGCTGGCGCCGCACCAGGGTCAGCACCGCCGCGCGCAGCCGGCCCGGCCGCAGCGGGCGCAGCAGCACCCGGCTGGCCCCCCGCCGGTAGCCACGCGCCACCGTGGCGGCATCGTCGGCCAGCATCACCACCGGCAGATTGAACAGGCGGGTGTTCTGGCGCAGCTCGGCGGCGAAGGCCATTTCCGGCTCGCCGCAGGCGGTCAGGATCGCGGCGTCGGTCGGCGCCTGTTCCAGCAGCCGTTCGGCGGCGTACAGATCGGGGCAGACGGTGGTGTCGGCCTCGTCCGGCGGGATCTTGCCGGCCAGGCCCTCGGGATCGGGACCGATCAGCAGCAGCGCCGGCCGTCCGGTGGTGGGGGGGGTGACCCGGTCCGGCGCCTTCAGCCCGAACGCGGCGGCGGCGGCGGCGCGCAGCCGCAGCTCGTCATGCATCGTTCCCATCCGCACCAGCGGCCGCAGCCGGGCCAGCACCTCGGTCTCGTCGGCGCCGACCGCCAGCAATTCGTCGATCCCGGCCTCCAGCGCCCGGCCGGGCAGGGTTTCGTCCCCGTCGGCGGTCAGCACCACCAGCGGCACGTCGGCACAGGCCGGATCGGCCCGCAGCGCGGCGGCGCGGGCCAGCGGATTGCCCGCCGCCTCGCCGATCAGGATCAGGTCGGGGCACAGCCGGCGGGCCTGGGCGATCGGGTTTTCGCTGGCGACCACGACGGCATAGCCGGCGGAATCGAGCCGGTCGAACAGCCCCGCCGCCGCCGCCGGGTCGGCGTCGACGACGAGAAGCGTGGCAAGGCAATTCATTCGCGACTTGTCCAGGCCTGGGGAAAGATTGGCGCAGCATACTATGGGTTCGCTTCGTCCCAAAGGGGAACTCGGCCATGCGCGCTGCGGTTTTACGGGCCGCGCGCCGCCTCTGCCCGCCGGGGCCGCTGCCTGGTTATTGGGCGAAAAATAACGGCTGAATGCCTAAAATTGCGGCCCGGCGGCGATGACGCTGTTTTAGGCAGTGGCAATGTCATTGAAATGAAACGATTCTTTTCCAGGCCGGCGCTGGCGCGCTGCTTGCTTGCGAGGCGGCAACGCCGTGCGGGCGGGTGGATCTGGCTACGAGGATGATGATGGAGACGGCCAAAACCGGTGTGGATGTGTTGTTTGTGCTGTTGGGGGCGGTGATGGTGCTGGCGATGCATGCCGGCTTCGCCTTTCTCGAAGTCGGCACGGTGCGGCGGAAGAATCAGGTCAACGCCCTGGTGAAGATCCTGTCCGACTTCGCGGTTTCGACCCTGGCCTATTTCTTCGTCGGCTATGGGGTGGCGTATGGCACCTCGTTCCTGGTCGGGGCCGGCACCCTGGTCGGCGGCGAGGGCAGCGGTTTCGCGGCGCAGGGCTATGATCTGGTCAAGTTCTTCTTCCTCGCCACCTTCGCCGCGGCGATTCCGGCGATCGTGTCGGGCGGCATCGCCGAGCGGGCGAAGTTCCTGCCGCAATTGATGGCGACGGCGGTGCTGGTCGGTCTGGTCTACCCGCTGTTCGAGGGGATGGTGTGGGGCACCCGCTTCGGCGCGCAGGAATGGTTGCAGGCGACCTTCGGCGCCGCCTTCCACGATTTCGCCGGTTCGGTGGTGGTGCATGCGGTCGGCGGCTGGATCGGTCTGGCGGCGGTGCTGATGCTGGGGGCGCGGCTGGGGCGCTATCGCAAGGACGGGCGGCTGGTGGCGGTGCCGCCGTCGAACATTCCGTTCCTGGCGCTGGGGGCCTGGATCCTGTCGGTCGGCTGGTTCGGCTTCAACGTGATGAGCGCGCAGAGCGTCGCCACCCTGTCCGGTCTGGTCGCGCTCAATTCGTTGATGGCGATGGTCGGCGGCATCCTGTCGGCGCTGGTGGTCGGCCGCAACGACCCCGGCTTCGTCCATAACGGCGCGCTGGCCGGTCTGGTCGCGGTCTGCGCCGGTTCCGACGTGATGCACCCGGTCGGCGCCCTGATCACCGGCGCGGTGGCGGGCGGCGCCTTCGTCTGGCTTTTCACCCTCTGTCAGGTCAAGTGGAAGATCGACGACGTGCTCGGCGTCTGGGCGCTGCACGGGATGTGCGGGGCGATCGGCGGCATTGCCTGCGGCCTGTTCGGCCAGCAGATGCTGGGCGGCCTGGGCGGCGTCAGCCTGCCGGCCCAGCTGGTCGGCACCCTGGCCGGGGTGGTGGTCGGCTTCGTCGGCGGCCTCGCCGTCTACGGCACGCTGAAGGCGACGCTGGGCATCCGCCTTGACCCCGAGGCCGAGTTCAGCGGGGCGGATCTGGCGATCCACCAGATCGGCGCCTATCCGGAAGAGGCGATGCCGGTCCATGACGACGCGATCGCGATGGCCGCCCACGCCGCCAACCTCCGGCGCGGCTGACCGCGCCAGCCGCCGGGGGCCTTTTCCTCCGGCGGCTTTTTTACTGGTTCATCACGGAACTCCGGGGAAGAGAGCGGGCCATACCAACGGCGGCTGTCCTTGACCGCTCCTTGTTGGGCTATCGCCCAAGCCCATTTGGGGCGATGCCCCAAACCCCCTTTGATTCCTTTCATAAAATCTGGAGGCGGAAGACTCCATGCCCGCGCGGGGCGCAAGCCCAGCAGCGGGGAACGGAAAGGATGGGGCCGTTCTCCCCGCCAATCCGTGATGAACCAATTTTATGAGGTGCGCCAGCAAATACCTGGGCTACGCGGGTGGCCACTTACGATCTATTTTATGCCAAGGCGATGAAGGAGGTATGGTGTCAACCCCTCAACTATCGCTTTGGCAAATTCCTGGCTCTGAGCGGGTCCGATGATATCACCGGGCTTCAGTTCTAGCTTCTTTCCGGCGGCGATAAACGATTCTTTAAATGCGTTGTTTGTCCCTCTCTCATTGGATATCCTCATGACGATATCCATTGTTCTTTCAATCGCTTCCATATAGGATTTTTGCGAATAGCCGTTGCCGCCAATGGTTTCGTCGATCACCTCCGCCGACAATTGCCATAACAGATCGATTTCGATGGAATCGCCGGTCATTGGGTTCATTGCATAGGCTTCATCAAGGTCGGGGCCATCATAGTTGTCGCTCAGCAGGATGAGCCACCTAGCCAACCCGAAATACTCGACATACCCGAGCAACTTGCCGTCCACCTTGCTGCCGTGAACAGCCACGCAGTGGAAGACTGTATTGGCAGGGCGGGTATTTACGATGTCGACCAGATACGATAGACCATAGCAGAATGGCGGAGCCGAATCGTCGTGCAGGAATTCGAACACGCTTTCGCATGAATGTGGGTCGATCCCATTTTTGACGGCAAATGCGAGAGCCGTTTTGACGACTGACCGGCCTGCTAACGGTCCTCCAAATTGGATATCGACCTTCAAAGGCTCATTAAGGTAATTGTTCTGGGCTTTGGTGTTGGCAAGGGCTTCAGTCTGGTCGATCTGAGGAAATCGCTTCGCAATTTCTGATATCTTTTTGCGGGCCTCTCTCGGCGTTCTGGCCGCAAATGAAATCCTTGTCGTCTCTCCGTCTTTTACCTCTTCATATTTGAACTTGGCGGGTCGCATGGTCCCGTCAGGATGGAGCAAGAACTCCTCCCCTGAAATCGTCGCTACTCGCTCCGGCGGCGACTCTTTCCTGTCCCTAACGATGCCGACCATTACCGAAAACCAATTGAACTGAGCAGCTAGAGCTGCGTCCCACGTTTCCCCCTTGTCGCTATTGCAACTCCGGCAAATGAACCACTCCACCTTCTCCATTCCGCCGATGGAGTTTGGAATGATGTGTTCCTTCGTCCTGTTCTCGTCGGTGAGTTCGACTGGGCATAGTGCACAGATCAATTTGGTTGCCATAGCTATAGGTCCCAGTTCTAGTGCCGCGAGATTAAATCCGTACTGGCCGGTATCCCAGGCCTTTTTCGGCGGCTTTAGCCGCAGAGGCCGGCTGTGGACCAACATGGAGCGTCGCCGAGCGTCCCTCCCCTGGTGATGGCAATGCAGAAATTGCGTGCGTCGAACTTGTCAGGAACAAGTAAAGCGACGCGTTGTGCTGCCCGTAATCGGCTTAGATTCCGTTGTGGATCCCGGAATTATGTGCTGCCTTCTTACGAGTGAATTTCCCGCTTTGCTGCTCGCATCTGACCATCTAATAGATTATTTTATAATGAGAAATTCAGTATATTGTTGTGGCGTGGCTGGAGCGTCCACCTCCGGTGGCTTTTGATCGAAGCAGGTCCAGGAGCCGCTGGCTCCTGGCGGGTGCGGGCAGAGCCCGCGTTAAGCCTCGGGCAACCCGGCGACGCGCCGGATCAGGGCGTAGACGGTTTCGGGCCGCTCCTCGTGGGCGAGATGCCCCAGTCCGTCGAAGATCGCCAGTTCCGACCCCGGCACCATCGCGTGGACCTTGCGGGCGACGGTGGGGGGGATGGTGCGGTCGTTCGACCCGCTGGCCAGGACCAGATGGGTCGCGAGCCGGGGCAGATCGTGGCGCAGCGGCTTGAGGTCCCAATTGGCCATCATCGCGATGGCCGAGCCGACATGCTGGGGCGAGGTGCCGAGGCGGCGGTACAGCTCGACCGTTTCCGGTTGCAGCACCGAGCCGGTCCCCTTCATCAGGTCATCGACCATCGAGGTGTAGCGGGCGCGGAGCGCGAACAGATAAGGCGGGTGGGGCAGGGCGGCCATCAGCTTGGCCAGCGGCGAGAACACCCGTTGGGTCATGCCGTCGAGCGGCAGCAGGGCGCCGCCGAGGCTGATCACCGCGCGCGGCGCGATCATCCCGTCGAGGCACATCCGGATCAGGATCGCCGCCCCGGCGGAATGCCCGACCACCAGCTCCGGCTCGAGTCCCAGTTCACGCAGCAGGGCGGCGTGGGAGCGGGCCATTCCCGGCAGCGACAGATGGGACGGTGCCGGGCGGGTGGTGAAGCCGTGGCCGGGCATGTCGGCGGCGACCACGGTGAAGTCGCGGGCCAGCAGCGGCAGCAGCCCGGCCCAGGAATGGGTGGCGGCGCCGGTGCCGTGGATCAGGAAGATCACCGGCCCGGATCCGGCGATCTGGACATGCCAGGTGAGGCCGCCGGCATGGACGAACCGGCTGGCCTGGCGGTTGGGCCAATCGCGCCCATCCCTGTCCCAGATCAGCCGGCTGTGCATCATGCTTATCCTCTCCTGGACTCGGCGGCGACCGAATCCGCGGTGGTGGCCTTCACCGCCCGCGACATCGCCTGGGCGTCGGCATAGGGGAGCAGCAGGTACTTTGCCCCCATTTCCGCCGCCAGTTTCTGCGCCATCGCCTGCGGCCGGCGCGCGGTATCGATCAACATCGTGGCGAAGCCGGCGATGCGCAAGGCCTGGGCGGACTCGATCGCGTCCTTTTCGGCCTGGGGCCGGCCCGGGGTGCCGTCGCGGGCGATGTTGCCCTGACCGTCGGTGAGGAACACCAGCACCGGGGTCTGGCCCTTGTCGCGGCAGGTGGTGGCGACCATCCCGGCGGCGTCGATCGCCGAGGCGAGCGGCGTGCCGCCGCCGCCGGGCAGGCCGGCCAGCGACCGCTTGGCCCGCACCAGCGAGCGGGTCGGCGGCAGCAGCACCTCGGCCTGCTTGCCACGGAACGCCACCAGGGCGACGTTGTCGCGGCGGACGTAGCAATCGGCCAGCAGCAGTTCGACCGCGCCTTTGGCCTCGGCCAGACGCTGCAACGCCGCCGAGCCCGAGGCATCGACCACGAAGATGGTGGTGGTTTCCGACCGCTGCTTGAAGTGGGTGCAGCGGAAGTCGCTGCGCCGGACCTCGACCAGGGTGGAGATGCGGCCCTCGCGTTCGGCTTCCTGACGGCGGATCGGCTGCCAGGGCGCGGCGGCGCGCAGGGTCTCGATCAGGTTGAGGCGGGTGTTGGCGGTCGGCTCGCCGGCCCGGGTGGCGGCGGGGCGGCCGCGCCGGCCCTTCTTCTTGGCGGCGCCGGCCCGGCCGCCGCCGCTCGACTGGGCGCGGGAGCGGACGGTCTTGCCCTCGCGCAGCTGGGCCAGCAGCTTGTCCGGGATCGCCGCCTGGGCGACGGCGATCATCATCTCCTCCAGTTCCTTGGGGTCGATGCTGTCGGCGTCTTCCTGCTCCTCCGGCTCCTCGGGCGGGTCGGGCTCGGAATTCTCCTCCGGCGGCGGCGGCTCGTCGGGGGGCGGCGGTTCCTCTTCCGGCGGCTCGGCGTTGGGCAGGATGGTGGCGCGCGGGGCCAGCACCAGCGAGACGGCGGTGGCGGCGTCCTCCTGGGTCACGCTGTCCCGGCCGGCCAAGGCGGCGGCGGCGCGGGCGACCTTGATCGCCAGCAGCGAGGCGCGCACCGAGGCGACCCCGAACGCCAGCGCGGCCGAACAGATCGCGTTGACCATCTCGTCGGCGATGCCGACTGAGCCGAGCCGGGCGCGGGCGGCGGCGACCGCCTCGGCCGGCAGCGCCGGCACGGAGAGGTCGGCCTCGGTCACCGCCGACAGGTCGAGCAGGAAGGCGAGGCGGTCGGTCAGCGCCACCGGCGGATGCTCGTCGTCGGCGAGGCCCTCGTCGAGGGCGACCACGCCGATCCGGGTGGTCGAGCGCAGGCCGAGCCCGTCGCGTTCGAGCTGGACCTCGCCGCGATCGATCACCCCGCCGACCCGGCCGGCGACACCGGCGGACAGGCGTTCGGCCATCGCCAGCACCACCACGCCGCCATCGGCCTCGACCAGCAGGCCGCGCTCGGCCACCGGTTTGCCGGTGCGCAGCGTGGCGGCGAGGTCGAGCCCGCCGAGCAGGCGGCTGTCGGTGATGTGGTTGGGCACGCGGCGGAGGGGCGCGCCCTCCGGCAGGTAGTCGCGCAGCAGGGCGAGCCAGCGGTCGCGGGCCGGATTGGCCAGCGAGCGCAGCGACACGCCGTGCAGGCCGGCCGGATCGATCGCGAACAACGCGACGGCGCGCGCCGCCGCGGCCCAGTGCGGCGAGGCCGCGGGGCCGGCGTCGGCGGTGGTGCTCATTCCGCGAACACCTCCTGGAGCGCGCGCTCGATGCGGACGGTCGAGCCGGAATCGTCGAGCACGTTGCGGCGCAGGCGGTGGCGCAGCGCCGAGGGGGCGACGCGGCGGATATGCTCGGCCAGCACCTCGTCGGCGCCGTCGAGCGCGGCGACGGCGCGGGCGGTGCGCAGCAGGGTCAGCTCGCCGCGCAGGCCGTCGGTGCCGAGCAGCATGCACAGCTTCGAGGCCAGTTCCAGCACCGGATCGGACACGCCGATGCCGGGCAGGCGGGCGCGGGCATCGACGATCTTCTGGCCGATCTTGGCGTCTTCCTCGGCCCACTGGGCGACGAAGCCCTCGGGGTCGCGGTCGAAGGCGTCGCGGCGCTTGACCACCTCGATGCGGGCGGCGAGGTCGGTGGGGGTGCGGATCTCGACCGACAGGCCGAAGCGGTCGAGCAGCTGCGGCCGCAGCTCGCCTTCCTCGGGGTTGCCCGAGCCGACCAGCACGAAGCGGGCGGGGTGGCGGATCGAGATGCCTTCGCGCTCGACCACGTTCTCGCCCGAGGCGGCGACGTCGAGCAGCACGTCGATCAGGTGGTCTTCGAGCAGGTTGACTTCGTCGATGTAGAGGAAGCCGCGATTGGCGCGGGCGAGCAGGCCGGGCTCGAACGCCTTGACGCCCTGGGTCAAAGCGCGTTCGAGGTCAAGCGCGCCGACGACGCGGTCCTCGGTGGCGCCGAGCGGCAGATCGACCACCGGCACCGGCACCATCGCCGTTTCCGCCGGCTGGCCGTCGGTGCCGTGGCGGCCGTGACAGCCCTCGACGCAGGGCTTGGTCGAGGCGGGATCGGCGGCATAGCGGCAGCCGCTGACCACCGCCATCTTCGGCAACAGGGTCGCCAGGGCGCGCACCGCGGTCGATTTGCCGGTGCCGCGGTCGCCCAGGACCAGAACGCCGCCGACGGTCGGCGACACCGCCCCCACCAGCAGGGCCAGTTTCATTTCTTCCTGGCCGACGATCGCCGAAAAAGGAAAAACAACGCGCATGGTCATACCGCTCCGAACTGGATGAAGTGTCGCGCGCCGCCACCGATCCTGGCGCGCCGCCCGGTCCGCCGCCCGGCGGGCACGGGCGCGCGCCCAGGGTCTCGGGCGCGGGACCGCCGTTTCCTCGAAATGTGAGCTGCTGCTGAAAAAGTCGCCGGCTCCCCCCGAAGTGCGAGGCGCGGATGATATTTCATAAAGACCGCGCCCCGCAATTGCTTCCTCCGCGCCTTGACGCCGCGTCCGGCTGGGGTATCGTTCCCCGCCATTCCCGTCCGCCGAGGAGAGCCCGGCCCATGACCGCCCATCGCCCCGATCCTTCCGGTCCGGCTCGGATCGGCCCCAATTCGATCATCCGCATGGCCGAGGCACTGCGCGAGCAGCAGGGCGAGGCCCGCACCGCCGAACTGTTCGCCGCCGCCGGCCTCGCCGCCTATCTGACCAATCCGCCCGAGACGATGGTGCTGGAGGAAGAGGTGATCCGGCTGCATCACGCGGTGCGGGCCGGGATCGGGCTCGACGCGGCGTCCCGCGCCGGCTGGGACGCCGGCCGCCGCACCGGCGAATACCTGCTGGCGCGGCGGATCCCCAAGCCGGCCCAGGCGGTGCTGAAGCTGCTGCCGCCCGGCCCGGCCGCCCGCATCCTGCTGAAGGCGATCGGCCAGCATGCCTGGACCTTCGCCGGCAGCGGCCGGTTTTCCTACCAGCTCGGCCATCCGCTGCGGATCACCATCGAGAACTGCCCGACCGCGCGCGACGCCCAGGCCGATCAGCCGCTGTGCGCCTTCTACACCGGCACCTTCCAGCGCATCTTCACCGAGCTGGTCAGCCGGAAGACCGAGGTGCGCGAGATCGCCTGCGCCGCGACCGGGGCGCCGGCCTGCGTGTTCGAGCTGCGCTGGAAGGAATAGGCATTCGCGGGCTCTGCCCGCACCCGCCAAGGGCCGCAAGGCCCTTGGAACCCTTTCCTTGCCCTTCGCGCGGCAAGCGCCCGCGCCCAAGCTGAAAGACCGGTCCGTACCCGACCCCCCATGGGTTCCAAGGGCCTTGCGGCCCTTGGCGGGGGTGGGCGGAGCCCACATCACCAGAAAGGGTCAGGCGGTGCGGATCTCGCTGAGGAAGCGGCCGACCTCGTCGCGCAGATGCTGGGAATTGCCGGCCAGCGAGCCGGCGGCGCCCGACACCTGACGCCAGCTCTGTTCCGCCGTCTGGGCGGTGTCGGCGAAGCCGACCACCAGCGCCTGCACCCCCTGGGTGCCGCTGGCCGCCTGCTGGACGTTGCGGGCGATCTCGCGCGTCGCCGCGCCCTGTTCCTCGACCGCGGCGGCGATGGCGGTGGAAATCTCGCGCACCTGCTCGATCACCCCGGCGATGCCCTTGATCGCCTCGACGGTGTTGCGGGTTTCCTCCTGCACGGCGGCGATCTGCTGGCCGATCTCCTCGGTGGCGCGGCCGGTCTGGTTGGCGAGGCTTTTGACCTCGTTGGCGACCACGGCGAAGCCCTTGCCGGCCTCGCCGGCCCGTGCCGCCTCGATGGTGGCGTTGAGCGCCAGCAGGTTGGTCTGGGCGGCGATGTCGTTGATCAGCTGCACCACCGCGCCGATCCGGTTGGCGGCGTCGGCGAGGCCCTGGATCATCCGGTTGGCGCGGGCGGTCTCGTCCGAGGCGACGGCGGCGATGCGGGCGGATTCCTCGACCCGGCGGTTGATCTCGCCGATCGAGGCCGACAGTTCCTCGGCCGCCGCGGCGACGGTTTCGACGTTGGCGGCGGCCTGTTCCGCCGCCGCCACCCCGGAGGCCGACTTGGTGACGGCGGTGGCGGCATCGGCGGCCATCGTCTCGGCGGTGCCGCGCATCTCGCGTGACGAGGACGACACCGACTCGACCAGCGACAGCACCCGGCTCTCGAACAGGGCGGCCATCTCGTTGCGCTGGTGGGCCTGCTCGGCGGCGCGCTGGGCCTCGGTCGCCGCCTGCTGCTGGCGCAGCTCGGCCAACTGGCGCAATTGCTGCTGGAACACCCCGGTGGCGCGGATCATGCCGCCGATCTCGTCGCCCCGGTCGGCCTCGGCGATCTCGACCTCGATCTCGCCGGCGGCCAGGCGCTTCATCGCCCCGGTCAGGCTGCGCACCGGGCGGACGATGTCGCGGCTGATCAGCAGGCTGATCGCCACCATCACCACCATCAGCGCCAGGATCACCCCGGCCTGGCTGCGCAGGTTGGCATGGAAGGCGGTCTCGATGTCGTCGATGTAGACCCCGCTGCTGACCACCCAGCCCCACGGCTGGTAGAGCAGGGAATAGGAAATCTTGGGATAGACGGTGCTGCCGCCGCCGGCCTTGATGAAGCGGTAGGCGACGAAGCCGCCGCCCTGCTGGGCCGATTCGATCATCTTGCGGATCAGGGGGATGCCGTCGGCATCGACCTCCTCGATGCGCGACTTGCCTTCCAGCCCGCGCTTGACGTCGAGCAGTTCGCAGATGCCGCTGACATGGTGGATGAAGATGTAGTCGTTCTTGCCGTAATGCAGGGCGCGCAGCGCCTCGCGGGCCTGGGATTGGGCCTGCTCGCGGGTCAGCGCCCCGCTTTCCTCCAGCTTGCCGTAATGGGCGGTGATCGAGTAGGCCGCCTCGACCACCTGCCGCACCGCGATCTTGCGGTCCTCGGTGATCTCGTTGCGCAGGTTGAGGGCGGAGACGGCCGACACCGCGATCAGGGCGATCAGACAGATCGCGATCTGGAAGCCGATCTTGGTCCGCAGGCTGACGTTGCGTATCAGGCGGTTCATCGCACCCTCGCTGCTGGTTCGCCTCCGGCCGCCCTCCGCCTTCCCCGGTTGAGGCCGACCGCCCCGCACCATGACATGAATTTTCTAAGATATTATGACCTTAAGGGTCGTGATGTCCGCCCGCCCCGGGCCTTTCGGCGTGGGCGGGCGGGCGGGACGGTCTCAACCGCCGAGCAGGGCGTGGGCGAGGGCGGCGGCGGCGAGGATCCAGACCGTCAGACTGACCTCGCGGCCGCGCCCGGCCAGCAGCTTGATCGCGGCGAAGCTGATCAGGCCGAAGGCGATGCCGTGGGCGATCGAGAAGGTCAGCGGCATCGCCAGCGCGGTGATCGCCGCCGGCACCGCCTCGGTGACGTCGTCCCAGGCGATCCCCGACAGGCCGCCGGCCATCAGGCAGGCGACGAACAGCAGGGCCGGGGCGGTGGCGTAGGGCGGGATCGAGGCCGCGAGCGGGCTGAACAGCAGCGCCAGCAGGAACAGCGCCGCCACGGTCAGCGCGGTCAGGCCGGTGCGCCCGCCGGCGCGGATCCCGGCCGCGCTTTCGATGTAGGAGGTGGTGGGCGAGGTGCCGAGCATCGCCCCCCCGGCGACGGCCAGGGCGTCGGCGACCAGCACCCGGCCGACCCCGGGCACCCGTCCCTCGGCGTCGGCGAGGCCGGAGCGGTGGGTGACCCCGACCAGGGTGCCGACATTGTCGAACAGCACCACGAACAGGAAGGCGAAGACGATGGTGGCGAGGCCGAGGTCGAACGCGCCGCCGACATCCATCGCCAGCCAGGTGGGGGCAAGCGCGGGCGGCGCGGCGACGAGCCCGCCGAACGGCGACACCCCGAGCGCCATCCCGGCGGCGGCGGTGGCGAGGATGCCGATCAGGATCGCCCCCGGCACCCGGCGGGCCTCCAGCCCGGCCATCAGCAGCAGCCCGGCCACCGCCAGCAGCGGCTCGGGCCGGTGCAGCGGGCCGAGGGTCACCAGGGTGGCCGGGCTGGCGACGACGATGCCGGCGTTCTTGAGGGCGATCAGGCCGAGGAACAGGCCGATCCCGGCCGAGATGGCCAGCTTCAGCCCGCGCGGGATCGCGGCGATGATCGCCTCGCGCGCCGGGGTCGCGACCAGGATCAGGAACACCACGCCGGACAGGAACACCGCCCCCAGCGCGACCGGCCAGGGATGGCCCTGGCCCAGCACCACGGTATAGGTGAAATAGGCGTTGAGCCCCATGCCGGGGGCCAGGGCGATCGGATAATTGGCGATCAGCCCCATCAGCAGGCTGCCCAGCGCGGCGGCGAGGCAGGTGGCGACGAACGCCGCCCCGTGCGGCAGCCCGGCCTCGGCCAGGATCGCCGGATTGACGATGATGATGTAGGCCATGGTGAGAAAGGTGGTCAGCCCGGCCAGCAGCTCGGTCCCCACCGAACTGCCACGGGCGCGCAGCGCGAACAGACGGTCCAGCATCCCCGGAAACTCCCCCCTCCGTTTTGCCCTTGGCGGCGGCCAGGGCCGACGATACGGTACCGCCCGGCTCCGCCCGAGGCGAGCGGGAAGCGCCCCGGCCGGCGGCGGACCGGACCAAGCCCGCGAAAAGGAGTCGTGACCCTTGGCCAAACCCTCCCCCCGTTTCGTCTGCCAGCAATGCGGCGCGGTGACGACGCGCTGGGCCGGCAAGTGCGAGGCCTGCGGCGCCTGGAATTCGATCGTCGAGGAAGCGGCGCGCGAGGAGGTGCCGAAGGGCCTGTCCGGGGCCAAGGGGCGGCGGATCGAGTTCGTCGCGCTCGAAGGCCACGCCGCGCCGCAGCCCCGGCTGGTGACCGGGATCGGCGAGCTGGACCGGGTGTGCGGCGGCGGGCTGGTGCCCGGCTCGGTGCTGCTGGTCGGCGGCGATCCCGGCATCGGCAAATCGACCCTGCTGCTTCAGGCCAGCGCCGCCCTGTCCACCGGCGCCCGGGTTGCCTATATCTCGGGGGAGGAGGCGGTCGATCAGGTGCGGATGCGGGCCCATCGCCTCGGCCACGCCAAGGCCGGGGTGGCTTTGGCCGCCGCCACCAGCCTGCGCGACATCGTCGCCACCCTCGACGCCCCCGACGCCCCGGCGGTGGTGGTGATCGATTCGATCCAGACGCTTTATTCCGACGGCATCGAGGCGGCGCCCGGTACCGTCAGCCAGGTGCGCGCCACCTCGGCCGAACTGATCCGGCTGGCCAAGCGGCGCGGCTTCGTGCTGTTCCTGGTCGGCCATGTCACCAAGGAAGGGGCGCTGGCCGGGCCGCGGGTGCTGGAGCACATGGTCGATACCGTGCTCTATTTCGAGGGCGATCGCGGCCACCAGTTCCGCATCCTGCGCGCGACCAAGAACCGTTTCGGCGCCACCGACGAGATCGGAGTGTTCGAGATGACCGAGCACGGACTGGCCGAGGTGCCCAACCCGTCGGCGCTGTTCCTGGCCGAACGGCGCGGCAATGTCGCCGGGGCCTGCGTCTATGCCGGAGTCGAAGGCAGCCGGCCGATGCTGGTCGAGATTCAGGCACTGGTCGCCCCCAGCGCGCTGTCCTCGCCGCGCCGGGCGGTGGTCGGCTGGGACGCCGGCCGGCTGGCGATGGTGCTGGCGGTGCTCGACGCCCGCTGCGGGCTTGCTTTGTCGGGGAATGACGTTTATTTGAACGTCGCCGGCGGGCTTCGCATCACCGAACCGGCGGCCGATCTGGCGGTGGCGGCGGCGCTGGTGTCGTCGGCCTCGACACAGCCGGTGCCGGCCGACATGGTGGTGTTCGGCGAGGTGGGATTGTCGGGCGAGGTCCGGGCGGTGGCCCAGGCCGAGCTGCGGCTGAAAGAGGCCGCCAAGCTGGGATTCGCCCAGGCGCTGGTGCCGTCGCGGCCGGGCCGGGGCCGGGGCGGCGGGGAGGCCGGCCCGTTGGCGATTCGGGCCGTCGGCCATCTTCAGGACGTGCTGGGGCTGTTCCCCCCGCCCTGAGACCTCCGACGGAAGGGAACCAGGGCAATGCATGACCTCAACGTCACCGTGGTCGACATCGTCGTGATCGTGGTGCTGCTCGGCTCGGCCGGGTTCGCCTTCCTGCGCGGATTCGTCCAGGAGGTGCTGTCGATCACCTCGTGGGTCGGCGCGGTGTTCGCCACGCTGTACGGCTTTCCGGCGCTGCAACCGGCCTTTCGCGGCTGGATCGGCGTCCCCTGGGCGGCCGACGTCGCCGCCGGGGCGCTGCTGTTCCTCGCCACCCTGCTGGTGCTGTCGCTGCTGACCAAGCAGGTGTCGGACCGGGTGCGGCGCAGCGCGATGAACAGCGTCGATTCCTCGCTCGGCTTCCTGTTCGGGCTGGTGCGCGGCGGGGTGCTGCTGTCGCTGGCCTTCCTGTCGCTGGCCTGGCTGTTCGACGTGCCCGAGCATTATCCCTCGTGGCTGGCCCAGGCCCGCACCCGCCCGTGGCTCGAACGCGGCGGCGCGCTGCTGAAATCGCTGGCCCCGGCCGGGTTCGGTCAGGCCGAGGCGCAGACCCGCGCCGTGTCGGCCGAGGCGCGTCAGGCGATCGAGGCCGAGCAGACCTTCCAGAAATTCGTCGCCCCGCAGCCGGCGGCGCCGGCGGCGGCCCAGCCGGCCCCGGCGGCCGGCGGCGCTTCCGCCCCCGCCGCCGCCGCCAAGCCGGCGCCGGCCTATGACAACGAAAGCCGTTCCCAGATGGAACGGCTGATCCGCGGCAATCAGTAGGACGCCCCCCGATGCTGACCACCCATCCTTTTGACGACGATCACCTGCACGAGGAATGCGGGGTGTTCGGCATTTTCGGCCACCCCGAGGCCGCCGCCCACACCGCGCTCGGCCTGCATGCCCTCCAGCATCGCGGCCAGGAGGCGGCCGGTCTGGTGACCTATGACGGCCGCCAGTTCCACCATCATCGCGGCCTCGGCCATGTCGAGGACAATTTCGGCAACGAGGCGGTGATCCGCAAGCTGAAGGGCACCAGCGCCGTCGGCCATGTCCGCTATTCGACTACCGGCGAGACCCTGCTGCGCAACGTCCAGCCGCTGTTCGCGGAAATGGAGTTCGGCGGCCTCGCCCTCGGCCACAACGGCAACCTGACCAACGCGATGGCGCTGCGCCGCCAGCTGGTCCGGCGCGGCTGTCTGTTCCAGTCGACCACCGACACCGAGGTGATCATCCATCTGATCGCCATCAGCCTCTATTCGACCGTCGAGGAGCGGCTGATCGACGCGCTGCGGCAGGTCGAGGGCGCCTATTCGCTGGTGGCGCTGACGCCGGATTCGGTGATCGGGGTGCGCGACCCGCTCGGCATCCGCCCGCTCTGTCTGGGCCGGATGGAAAAGGGCTGGGTGCTGGCGTCGGAATCCTGTGCCCTCGACATCGTCGGCGCCGAGTTCGTCCGCGACGTCGAGCCGGGCGAGATCGTCATCCTGTCGGCCGAGGGGGTGCGCTCGGTCAAGCCGTTCGCCAAGACCGCCAGCCGGTTCTGCGTGTTCGAGTACATCTACTTCGCCCGCCCGGATTCGGTGGTCGAGGGGGTCAGCGTCTATGGCGTGCGCAAGCGGATCGGCGCCGAACTGGCGCGCGAAAGCGCGGTGGCCGCCGACGTGGTGGTGCCGGTGCCGGATTCCGGCGTGCCGGCGGCGATCGGCTATGCCGCCGAGGCCGGGGTGCCGTTCGAACTGGGCATCATCCGCAACCATTATGTCGGCCGCACCTTCATCCAGCCGACCGACAGCAGCCGCCACACCGGCGTCAAGATGAAGCACAACGCCAACCGCGCCGTGCTGGAAGGCAAGCGGGTGGTGCTGGTCGATGATTCGATCGTGCGCGGCACCACCTCGCGCAAGATCGTCGAGATGGTGCGGCAGGCCGGCGCCACCGAGGTGCACATGCGCATCTCCAGCCCGCCGACCACCCATTCCTGCTATTTCGGCATCGACACCCCGGAACGCAGCAAGCTGCTGGCCGCCCGTCACGACGTCGAGGGGATGGCCAAGCTGATCGGGGTCGATTCGCTCGCCTTCATCTCGCTCGACGGGCTCTATCGCGCCGTCGGCGAGCCGGGCCGCGCCGCCTCCGCGCCGCGCTTCTGCGACGCCTGCTTCACCGGCGATTATCCGGTGCGGCCGACCGACCACCTCGCCAGCGAGAGCGGCGATGCCGAGCAGATGTCGCTGCTGACCGAGGATATCGGCTGATGGCCGGCGCCTTCGCCGACAAGGTCGCGCTGGTCACCGGCGCCTCGCGCGGGATCGGCGCCGCCCTGGTGCGTCAACTGGCGCGCGAGGGGGCGACGGTGGTGGCGATCGCCCGGGGCCAGGCTTCGCTCGAGGAACTCGACGATTCGGTCCGCGCCGAGGGCGGCGCGCCGCTGGTGCTGGTGCCCGAGGATCTGCGCCAGCCGGAGGTGATCGGCCGGGTCGGCGCCGCGATCTTCGAACGCTGGGGCCGGCTCGACATCCTGATCGGCAATGCCGGGGTGGTTGGGGGCGGGCTGCGGCCGGTGCCGCACCTGGAGCCCGCCGACTGGGACGAGATGATCGCGGTCAACCTCACCGCCAACTGGCGGCTGATCCGGGCGATGGACCCGCTGCTGCGCAGCGCCCCCGCCGGCCGCGCCGTGTTCGTCACCGCCCCCGAGGCGGTCGAGGCGCCGGCGTTCTGGGGCGGCTATGCCGCCAGCAAGGCCGGGCTGGAGGCGGCGGTGCGCAGCTGGGCGGCCGAAACCGCCCGCCTGACCCCGCTGCGGATCAACCTGTTCGATCCCGGCACCGTCGCCACCCGGCTGCGCCGGATCGCCTGCCCGGGCGAGGACCAGAGCGTGCTGACCAGCCCCGAGACCGCCGCCGCCGCCTGCCTCGCCTTGTGCCGGCCCGAGTGCCAGCGTCACGGCGAACGGGTGCGTCTGGCCGATCTGGGCTGAGCCCCGCGCGTTCTTGACGCGCGGGCTGGTGGGTGATGTGGGCTCCGCCCACCCCCGCCAAGGGCCGCAAGGCCCTTGGAACCCATTGGTTGTCGGGCGCGGAACGGCCTTTCCGCTTGGGCGCTGGCGTTGGCCGCGCGAAAGGCAAGGAAAGGGTTCCAAGGGCCTTCGGCCCTTGGCGGGTGCGGGCGGAGCCCGCGCATACCCTTCCCCCCCAGGAACCCGACCTGACGCGACGGGAGCCTTTTGAAAAAAGGGGAGGCGGGGCCACGGTCCGGGATCGGGCTTGCGCCATGGCGGCGCGATGAGCTATCCCATCAGGATAAGGGCTTCCCTCGGGTGGAGCCGAAGCAACCTCGTCGAGAAGGGCGGCCCTCTTGCGGCCGGCAAGCAGCGGGATGAGCCATTCCGATTCGCAGGATGCGATCAGGGCCTTTGAAACCAAGGCGGCGAGCCTGATCGCCGCGACGCGCAGCCTCGACATTTCCCGCATCCTGACCCTGCGCCGGCTGACCCTGGCCGACGCCCAGTCGCGGCGCTGGGCCAGCGAGAAGCAGTTGACCGTGCTGTTCTCGGTGATCCTGACCAAGGCGGCCGAACGCTATGGCCTCGACGCGCTGAAGGCGGCGCGGACGCGCGGCTTCGCCCCGCTGGTGGCGGGCGAGGGCGACGGGCGCGACGAGGATCTGCGGGTGCTGGGCGAGATCGCCACCCAGCTGCTCGGTCCGCCCGAGCGCGACGCCGCCGAGGAATCCCTGGCCGGCTTCCAGGCCCTGCTGTCGCGCGGATTCGCGCCGATCCCGCCCCGGACCGCCCGGGTCCAGGCCGCCGGGCGCGAGCCGCCGCCGCTGTTCGCCGCCCAGCTCGGGCCGATGGGCGACCGCCGCGCCGCCCGTGCCCTCCCGCCCGAGGAGAGCGGCGTCGATTTCGCCGCCCTGTTCGACGAGACGCTGTGCTCCTACGTCCAGAAGACCCTGTCGGTGTTCCGGATCACCAGCCCGACTCACGGCATCCGCCTGCCGTTCCTGGTCGCGCCGGAATTCGGCCCGGTCTATCGCGAGGTGATGCGGCGGTTCATCCTGCCGCAGATGCGCGCCACCCGGCACATCCAGGCGCTGGGGCAGAGTTGCAACTGGGCCGAGGTCGGCGGCGCCCGGCTGATCGAACTGATCCAGGGCAGCGAGGTCAACAACCCGATCCTGCACAATTGGGAAGCGCGCTGGGCGGCGTTCCGTCCCGCCAAGCCGACCACCCCGCGCGGGCGCAAGAGCGCCGACGACGACAATCCCTGGCCGTTGCTGCGCGAGGAGGCCACCCGCTGCAACTTCCTGCCGCCGGGCGAGGACGATTTGACCCTGCTGCGCGACGTCCTGCGCTTCGAGGCCGAGGCGATCGCCCGCTGCTGGCGCGACCTCGGCCAGCTCTACGCCCAGGAATTTGGTGCCGACGGCCGGGGCGAGCCCGGCCGCGAGGGGGTGCTGCGCGACGGCCTGCTGCGCTGGTTCCCCAAGCTGCCCGACCATGTCGGCGAGCATCTGGCGATCAAGGCGGTGTTCGAATTCGAGCGGGTCGATGCGGCCTGGCTCAACCGGCTGTTCGGCGGGCTGGGCCGCACCGATTCCGAGCGGCGCCGGGTGGCGCCCTATCTGGCCGATTTCCTCACCGAACTGATGTGAGGCCCGGCCGGCTTCGCCGAGGGAGAGCGTGATCTTGCCCGATGCCCGGATCAGCGTGATCGAGGCCGACATCACCCGTCTCAAGGTCGATGCCATCGTCAATGCCGCCAATGCCAGCCTGCTCGGCGGCAGCGGGGTCGATGGCGCGATCCATCGCGTCGCCGGTCCCCGCCTGCTGGAGGAATGCCGCCATCTCGGCGGCTGCCCCACCGGCGAGGTGCGGGTCACCCACGGTTTCGATCTGCCGGCCAAATGGGTGATCCACGCCGTCGGCCCGGTCTGGCGCGGCGGCAATCACGACGAGGCCGGCCTGCTCGCCTCCTGCTATCGCAACGCGCTCGATCTGGCGGCGACGGTCCATGCCCTGACCGTGGCCTTTCCGGCGATCTCGACCGGGATCTACGGCTTTCCCCGCGACGAGGCGGCGGCGATCGCGGTGACGACGGTGGCCGACTGGCTGGCCGGCGCCCATCCGCTCGATCAGGTGATCTTCTGCTGCTTCTCGCCCGACAGCGCCGAGGCGCACCGTCGGGTCCTGGCGCGGCTGTGACCGCCCCCGCCTCCCGCGCCGGCCGCCAGATCGTCCTTCACGTCGCCCCCTGGCGTCCCGCCCCGGGCCGGCTGCCGCCGGCGACCCGGGCCTATGCCATCGGCGACATCCACGGCCATGTCGATCTGCTCGACGTGCTGCTCGGGGCGATCCACGCCGAGGCGGTGTCGGCCGCCGCCGCCACGCCCGGCCTGCGGCAGGTGCTGGTGACGCTCGGCGATTACATCGATCGCGGCCCCCGCTCCGACGCGGTGCTCGACCGGCTGTCCGGTTTCGACCTGCCCGGGCTGGAATGCCACTGTCTGCGCGGCAATCACGAGGAATTCCTGCTCGAATTCCTGACCACCCCGCTCAAGGTCACCTCCTGGCTGGTTCATGGCGGGCGCGAAACCCTCGACAGTTACGGCATCGCTCCGCCCGACCCGTTCGACCCGGTGGCGGTCGCCGCCGCTTCCGCCGCGCTGCGCGCCCACCTGCCGCCGGCCCATCGCGCCTTCCTCGCCGGGTTGCCTGATTTCTTTCGCCTCGGCGGCTATGGCTTCGTCCATGCCGGGCTGCGGCCCGGTTTGCCGCTCGAAGCCCAGGACCCGCGCGACCTGCGCTGGATCCGCGAGGATTTTCTCGAGTCCGATGCCGATTTCGGCTGCGTCGTGGTCCATGGCCACACCATCGTCCCGGCTCCGGTGATCCGCCGCAACCGCATCGGTCTCGATACCGGCGCCTACGCCACCGGGCGGCTGACGGCGTTGGTGCTCGAGGAATCGTCCTGCCGGTTGCTGACCGCCGCCCGCACCGGGTAGGCCTCGCGCGGGCGCTGCCCGCGACCCGCCGGGGCGATGCCCCGGACCCCCTTTGTTTTCATTGATGAAAAAAAGAGAGGCTCGGGCGGCAGCCTGCTTCAGGCCATCACCGAGACGAATTCGGCGAACACGTCGGCCTGCAACGCGGCGTGTTTGTGCATCGCCTCCTGGGCGCGTTCGGGGTCGGCGGCCTCGATCGCGGCCAGGATGTCGGCATGTTCGGCCAGACTGACGTCGATCCGGCCGGGGTGGCTCAACTGGTAGCGGCGATAGGGGGCGAGGCGGGCGAACAGGGTGTGGGCGATCTCGCGCAGGATCTCGTTGTGGCTGCCGCTTTGCAGCGCGTCGTGGAAGGCGAGGTTCGAGGCGTAATAGGCATCGACGTCGCGGGCGGCGGCGTAGCTGCGGGAATGGCGGTGCAGCGCGGCCAGCCGTTCCTTTTCCTCCATCGACATCCGCCGCGCGGCATAGCGGGCGCACAGGCCCTCGATCTCGCCCATCACCTCGAACATCTGCACCATCCGGTGCAGGTCGAGCGGCGCCACCACCGCCCCCTGGCGCGGCTTCTTCTCGACCAGCCCGGAATGGACCAGTTGCAGAATCGCCTCGCGCACCGGGGTGCGCGACAGGCCGAACCGGGCGGCGAGGCTCTCCTCGTCGAGGCGGGCGCCGGGGCGCAGCCGGCCCTGGAAAATGTCGGTTTCAATCGCGAGGCGGATTTCCTCCGCCCGGGTGATCGGTCTGGTCGCTTCTGTCATCGCATGGTTCCGTTGCGGCTGCCGGGCACTATAGCCGAGCCGGCTGCCTTGTTCAAATTAAGGCGGCAAATTGCACATTTTTAAGATTGCTGCGTATACAGCCGGGGCGGGAGGCGGGCAGGGGGGTGAATTTCCTCCTTCAGCCCCCCGGGGTTTCGGGGCACACTGCGCGAAGTTCCGCCACCGGATCGAGACGATGGATTCCTGCCCCGCCGAGTATGTCGCCCTTGCCCTCCGCCTTGCCGATGCCGCCCGGCCGGTGGTGCGGCGCTATTTCCGCACCCCGATCGCGGTCGATACCAAGGCGGATGCCAGCCCGGTGACCGTCGCCGACCGCGAGGTCGAGGCGACGATGCGGGCGATCCTCGCCACCGAGGTGCCCGATCACGGCATCCTGGGCGAGGAGCAGGGCCGCGATCATTGCGACGCCGAATGGGTGTGGGTGCTCGATCCGATCGACGGCACCGCCGCCTTCATCTCCGGCAAGCCGAGCTTCGGCACCCTGATCGCCCTGGCCCATCGCGGCCGGCCGGTGCTGGGGATCATCGATCAGGCCTATACCGACGAACGCTGGCTGGGGGTGGCCGGCCATCCCACCACCCTCAACGGCCAGCCGGTGGCGGTGCGGGCCTGCCCCGACCTCGCCCACGCCCAGGCCAGCACCACCGCGCCCGAACTGTTCGACGCCGCCACCCGGCCGGGCTGGGACCGCATCGCCGCCCGGGTCGGCCGGCTGCGCTACGGCAGCGACTGCTATGCCTATGCCCTGGTCGCCACCGGCTTCGTCGATCTGGTGGTCGAGGCCGGGCTCAAGCCCTACGATTACGCCGCGCTGGTGCCGGTGGTCGAAGGGGCGGGCGGGATCATGACCGACTGGGCCGGGCGCGGCCTGACCATCGAATCCGACGGACGGGTGGTCGCCGCCGGCGATCCCCGCACCCTGGCCGAGGCGCTGGCGGTGCTGGCGGCATGAGTCCGGACGCGGTTGACGCCCTTTACGCCCGCCTCGCCGCCGCCAATCCCGAGCCGCGCAGCGAGCTTGACTACCGCGACGCCTATACCCTGCTGGTGGCGGTGGTGCTGTCGGCCCAGGCCACCGATGTCGGGGTCAACAAGGCGACCGGGCCGCTGTTCGCCCAGGCGGCGACTCCCGAGGCGATGGTCGCGTTGGGCGAGGAGCGGCTGGCCGAGCTGATCCGCACCATCGGCCTCTACCGCACCAAGGCCCGCAACGTCATCGCCCTGTCGCGGATCCTGCTCGATCAGCATGGCGGGCAGGTGCCGGCCGAGCGGGACGCGCTGGAGGCGCTGCCCGGGGTCGGACGCAAGACCGCCAACATCATCCTCAACATCGCCTTCGGCCAGCCGACGCTGGCGGTCGATACCCATGTCTTCCGCCTCGCCAACCGCACCGGGCTGGCCCCGGGCAAGACGGTCGAGACGGTCGAGCGCGGCCTGCTGGCGGTGACGCCCGAACGCTGGCTGCGCCATGCCCATCACTGGCTGATCCTGCATGGCCGCCACGTCTGCAAGGCGCGCAAGCCGGCCTGCGAGTCCTGCCTCATCGCCGATCTGTGCGCCTTCCACACGGGGGCGGCGTGATTCCTGCGCTGATGCTGCAAGGCACCGGCTCCGACGTCGGCAAGTCGCTGCTGACCGCCGGGCTGTGCCGCCTGTTCACCCGGCGCGGTCTCAGGGTGCGGCCGTTCAAGCCGCAGAACATGAGCAACAACGCCGCCGTCACCATCGATGGCGGCGAGATCGGCCGCGCCCAGGCGTTGCAGGCGCGCGCCTGCCGGGTGCCGCCGCGCGCCGACATGAATCCGGTGCTGATCAAACCGCATTCCGACACCGGCGCCCAGCTGGTGGTCGGCGGGCAGGTGTGGGGCCAGGCCGGGGCGGGCGATTACCAGCGGCTGAAGGCCGGCTTGCTGCCCGAGGTGCTGGCCGCCTTCGCCCGGCTCGGCGCCGAGGCCGACCTGCTGCTGGTCGAGGGGGCGGGCAGCGCCGCCGAGGTCAATCTGCGCGCCGGCGACATCGCCAACATGGGCTTCGCCACCGCCGCCGACCTGCCGGTGGTGCTGGTGGCCGACATCGACCGGGGGGGCGCGATCGCCGCCCTGGTCGGCACCTGGGCGGTGCTGCCGCCGGAGGAGCGGGCGCGGATCAAGGGCTATGTCGTCAACCGCTTCCGCGGCGATCCGACCCTGTTCACCCCGGCGCTCGACGTGATCGCCGCCCATACCGGGCTGCCCTGCCTCGGCATCGTGCCGTGGTTCGCCGAGGCGGCGCTGCTGCCGGCCGAGGATGCCGCCAGCCTCGCCACCCGCCCGGGTGCGCCGGGGCGGCCGCTGCGGGTCGCGGTGCCGCGCCTGCCCTGCATCGCCAATTTCGACGATCTCGATCCGCTGGCGGCCGAGCCCGATCTCGGCCTCGATCTGGTCCCGCCCGGCCGAGCCCTGCCCGGCGACGCCGATCTGGTGATCCTGCCCGGTTCGAAGGCGACCATCGCCGATCTGGCCTTTCTGCGCGCCCAGGGCTGGGAAATCGACCTTGCCGCCCACCTGCGCCGGGGCAGCCGGGTGCTGGGGATCTGCGGCGGCTATCAGATGCTGGGGCGGCGGATCACCGACCCGCTCGGGGTCGAGGGGCCGGCCGGGGCCAGCGTCGAGGGGCTCGGCTGGCTGGAGGTCGAAACCGAGATGGCGGCGGCCAAGGTGCTGCGCGACAGCCACGGGGTCGATCATCTCGGCCGGCCGGTGCGCGGCTACGAGATGCACATGGGCCGCACCTTCGGTCCCGACGCCGAGCGCCCGCTGGTGATCCTCGACGGCCGCCCCGACGGCGCCCGTTCGGTCGATGGCCGGGTCGCCGGCTGCTACCTGCACGGCCTGTTCGCCTCGGATTCGTTCCGCGCCGGCTTTCTTTCCACGCTCCGCCCCGGCCGCGCCGAGGGCGAGGCGTGGGAACCCCGGATCGAGGCGATTCTCGACCGGCTGGCCGACCATCTGGCCGATCATCTCGACCTCGCCCGCCTCGCCGCGATCGCCGGTCTGTAAAAGTCGGAAAAGGATTGGGATCCAAGGGCCTTGCGGCCCTTGGCGGGTGCGGGCCGCGCCCGCTTTTATCCCTGTTCGCCCTCGCGAACCTGGGCGCGGACGCCGCTGAGCAGCCACACCAGCCCGCCGGGCAGGGCGCCGGCGGTGCAGGTCAGGCCGAACAGCACCGACAGCACCAGGGCGGAATGGGGCTCGGTGCCGATATAGCCGAAGGCGGCGACCATCGCGGTCTCGCGCACCCCCCAGCCGGCGATCGAGATCGGCAGGGTCATGATCAGGATCACCGGCGGCACCAGCACCAGACAATCGACCACCGAGATATCGAGGCCGAGCCCGACCGCCAGCACATAGACCTGGAGCGCCAGATTGACGTGGCCGAAGATCGCCACCGCCAGGGTCGAGCCGCCCCACACCGGACGGAAGAACAACGCCCGGGTGTCGCTGGCCAGATGCATCAGCCCGCGCACCAGCCGCAGATGGTTGAGCGAGTCGGGCAGGCGGTCGAGCAGCGACAGCACCAGAATTCCGACCACGCCGAGAGCCGACAGCAGCGGGAACACCCAACTGCCGGGGATGGTCGGCACCCGCGCCAGCAGCAGCGGCTGGGTCGCCGCCACCAGCAGCACCAGCCCGAGCACGGTGGCGGCGCGTTCGAGCATCACCGAATTGACGCTGGCCGCCAGCGACAGGCCGGAGCGGCGGGCCTGCCACATCCGCACCGCGTCGCCGCCGATCGCCCCGGGCAGCACGATCGAGAAGAACACCCCGATGTAATAGACCACCAGCGCCTGGGTGGCGGTGAAGGACGCCTTCAGCGCCCGCAGCACCAGCCACCAGCGCACCGCGCCCAGCCAGACCTGGAACAGCGCCAGCGCCAGCGCCAGCACCAGCATCAGCGGATCGAGGGTCTTGGCCTGACTCCAGGCGGAGGCGAGATCGACCTTACGGAAGACGAACCAGATCAATCCGGCCGACAGAGCGCCCTTCAACAGCCAGGGCAACCACCGTTTCATCATCTGTTCCGTACCGCGATGCCATCGGAGCGGCGAGCTATATCATGAAATCCGCCGGGGAGATACCGATCCCCCCGGTGGGCCGTTTGGGCTGAAAGGGGTTGGGCTGCCGCCCAAGCCCGCCCGGGGCGATGCCCCGGACCCCCTTTGTTTTTTCGGTTCATCAGAGGGCGTCCTCCCCGTCAATCCGTGATCAACCGAAAAAAGGGGGCTTGGGGCATCGCCCCGGGCAGGCGCGGGCGGCAGCCCGCTTGGCGAAAGCCAAAATGAGAAAAGCGGCCCGGCGGGTGTGGATAAAGCTACCCATCAATCCAGTAGTCTGGTAGACCTGTTGTCATTGGTCCGGTTTGCATCTGGGTCGTGATGGTTCTGGTCTCTCTCCCCTGGGTCGAGGTGGTCGGGTTCGCCGGCTTCCTCCCCTTTCTCCCGGCGGTGGCCGGGGCGGCGGATCCCTGTACCGGGGCGGCGGCGTTCTGAGCCGCCGTCGGCGTGTGCCCGCGTGGCCGCGCCCTGCTTTTCCCGGCTGGATCCCTCTCCCAGGAGAATGACGCCATGTCCTCGTCCCCGCGCGCCCCCCAGGGGTCGCTCAAGCACGGCCATCTCGGTTTCGCCGACGTGGTCGCCCAGGCGGTCGGCACCATCGCCCCGTCCGGCACTCCCGCCTTCGTGATTCTCGGCGTGTTCGCCACCGCCGGCAACGGCACCTGGCTGGCCTATCTGTTCGCCACCCTGGCCTTGCTGCTGCTCGCCCTCAATCTCAACGTCTTCGCCAGCCGATCGGCCTCGCCCGGGGCGCTCTACACCTTCGCCGGCCAGGGGCTGGGGCCGTTCTGGGGCAATGTCTCCGGCTGGGCGCTGGTGATCGCCTATCTGTTCACCGCCGGGGCGGTGGTGTCGGGCTCGGTCAATTACGCCGAGGTGGTGCTGGCGGCGCTGTTCGGGATCGGGTCCGGCCCGGCGCTGGCGGCGGCGCTGTCGCTGGCGGTGATCGGCGGGGCGTTCCTGATCGCCTGGCGCTCGATCCGGCTGTCGACCCGGGTCTCGCTCGCCGCCGAGGCGGTGACGGTGGGGGCGATCCTGCTGGTGCTGGTCGCCGCCCTGGTCCATGGCGGCGGCGCGGTTGATTCCCACCAGCTCAGCCTCGACGGCGTCAGCCCCGACAGCCTGCGGCTCGGGCTGGTGCTGGCCTTCTTCAGCTTCGTCGGCTTCGAAAGCGCCACCGTGCTGGGCCACGAGGCGCGCGACCCGCTGCGGCTGATCCCGCGCTCGGTGATCGTCACCGTGCTGGCGACCGGGATCTTCTTCGTCGTCGCCGGCTATATCCTGGTCGCCGCCTTCCAGGGGGTCGAGCCCGGCCTCGACAAGACCGACGCGCCGCTGTCGCTGCTGGCCGGCCGGGTCGGGCTGGGCGCGCTCGGGCCGGTGATCGCCGCCGGGGTGTCGGCCAGCTTCTTCGCCTCGGCGCTGGCCAGCATCAACGCCGCCGCCCGGGTGATCTTCCTGCTGTCGCGCCACGGCGTGCTGCATCCGCGCGCCGGCGACGCCCACGCCACCCACGCCACCCCGCATGTCGCCATCGCCGCCTCGGCCGCGATCGTCGTCCTGCTGTCGCTGCCGCTGACCCTCGGTGGGGTCGGGCTGCTCGACTCCTTCGCCTATCTCGGCACCGTCGCCACCTTCGGCTTCCTGGTCGCCTACATCCTGGTGTCGGTGGCGGCGCCGCTCTATCTGCGCCAGCGCGGCGAGCTGAAGCCGGTCAACCTGCTGCTGTCGGCCGCCTCGGTGCTGCTGCTGATCCTGCCGCTGGTCGGGGTGCTCTATCCGGTGCCGGATTATCCCCTCAACCTGCTGCCCTATCTGTTCGTCGCCCTGCTGGCGGCCGGCACCCTGTACTTCCTGCGGCTGCGCCGGGTTTCCCCGGCGGTGCTCGACGAGATTCAGGCCGATCTCGACCAGGCCTCCTCGGTGGCGGCGGGGGCGCGCTCGTGACCAGCCTCGCTCCGGCCGACGGGGCAGCGCGGTGGGTGGAGGCGGACCGCCTCCACCTGCTCCACCCCCAGCATCATCCCGCCGACCTCGCCGACCCGATTCTGTGGGTGGCGGGGGAGGGGGTCGATCTGATCGACGCCGCCGGCAATCGCTATCTCGACGCCTTGTCGGGGATGTGGAACCTCCATCTCGGCCATGGCCGGCCGGAACTGGTGGCGGCGGCGGCGGCGCAGATGTCCCGCCTCGCCTTCGCCACCGCCTATGCCGGTTCGACCCATCCGGCGGTGATCGCCCTGGCCGAGCGGCTCGCCGCGCTGGCGCCGCCCGGGATCGAGGCGTTCTTCTTCACCAATGGCGGCAGCGATGCCACCGACAGCGCGATCCGCACCGCCCGCTGGGTGTGGCGGGCGCGCGGCCGGCCGGACAAGACCATCATCCTCAGCCGCGATCTGTCCTATCACGGCTCGACCGTCGGCGCGGCCAGCGCCACCGGGGTGGCCGAGTTCTCCGACCCGTTCGGGCCGCGTTTGCCCGGCTTCGCCCGGATCGCGCCGCCTTATCCCTATCGCGGCCTCGACGGGGCCGGGGCGGCGGCGGCGCTGGAGCGGGCGATCCTCGACCTTGGCCCGGACAAGGTCGCCGCCTTCATCGCCGAGCCGGTGCTGGGCGGTGGCGGCGGGGTGATCGTTCCCGACGCGGATTATTTCCCCCGGGTACGGGAGATCTGCGACCGCTACGACGTGCTGTTGATCCTCGACGAGGTGATCACCGGCTTCGGCCGCACCGGGCGCTGGTTCGCCGCCGAGCATTGGGGCCTGCGCCCCGACATCCTCCAGTTCGCCAAGGGGATTACCGGCGGTCATCTGCCGCTGGGTGGGATCGGGGTCAGCGCCGCGATCAAGCGGACGCTGGAATCCGTTCCGGCCGAGGCGCGCTGGTGGCACGGCCTGACCAGTTCCGGCCATCCGGTCGCCTGCCGGGTCGCGCTGGAGACGATCCGCATCATCGCCGACGAGGGGCTGGTCGAACGCTCGGCCCGGCTCGGCGCCCGCCTGCTCGACCGGCTGCGGGCGGGGCTGGCCGACCATCCCCAGGTCGGCGAGGTGCGCGGGCTCGGCCTGCTCGCCGGGATCGAACTGGTGGCCGACCGCGCCGACCGCCGCCGTTTCCCCGCCGCCTTCGACCTCGCCGGCCGGCTGCGCGCCGCCCTGCGCGCCCAGGGGGTGGTGACCCGCGTCGTCAACGACACCCTCTGCCTCGCCCCGCCGCTGACCATCCCCGAGGACCGTCTCGACGCCCTGGCCGACGCGGTCGCCGCCGCGATCGGGACGGTGTTTCCCTCGCAATCCTGATCCGAAAGGCTCTTATCCGATGTCCCGTATCGCTCCGGTCGATCCCGCCACCGCTCCGGCCGAGATCCGTGCCGCCCACGATGAACTGATCAAGTCCCATGCCCTCTCCAACATGAAGGCGGTGCTGCTGCATTCGCCGGCCGCGCTCGACGCGGTGCTCCAATGGTACCGGCTGTTCGAGCAGGTCGCCCCGGTGATCGGCTCGCGCGGGGCGGTGCTGTTCTGCTTCGCGATCTCCAAGGCCAATGCCTGCGAGCTGTGCACCACCTTCATGCGCCGCGAGATCATCGGCTGGGGCGAGGATCCCGAGGCGCTGACCCTGACCCCCGCCGAGCAATTGCTGTGGGATTACGGCCAGCAGCTCGCCCGCGACGCCAACCGGGTCGATGACGCCCTGTTCGCCCGGCTCCAGGCCGCCTTCACCCCGCGCCAGATCGTCGATCTGACCGTGTTCGGCACCCTGATGATCGTCAACAACCTGTTCAACAGCGCGCTGCGGATCGACGTCGATGCCGTCCTCGATCCCTACCGGATCGACCCCGAGCATTATTTCGTCTGACTCCGCCGCCAAGGATCCGACCATGAGTGAACGCGATTTCGGCTTCGCCACCCGCCAGCTGCATGCCGGCCAGAGCCCCGACCCGGCCACCGGCGCCCGCGCCGTGCCGATCTATCAGACCACCTCTTTCGTCTTCAAGGACTTCGCCGCCGCCAAGGCGATCAGTTCGGTCGAGGAATTCGGCTTCGACTATACCCGGATCACCAACCCGACCAATGAGGTGCTGGAAAACCGCCTCGCCGCGCTGGAAGGCGGCAGCGGGGCGCTGTCGCTGGCCTCGGGGTCGGCCGCCACCGCGCTGTCGATCCTCAACCTGACCCATGCCGGCGACGAGGTGGTCGCCGCCAAGACCCTGTATGGCGGCAGCTTCAACCTGTTCGTCAACACCCTGCCCAAACACGGGGTGCGCACCACCCTGGTCGATCCGGCCGATCCCGACAATTTCGCCCGGGCGATCACCCCGCGTACCAAGGCGATCTTCGTCGAGACCATCGGCAATCCCGACATCAACGTGATCGATTTCGAGGCGGTCGGCCGCATCGCCGAGGCCCATGGCCTCCCGCTGATCGTCGACAACACCTTCGGCACGCCCTATCTGTTCCGCCCGTTCGACCACGGCGCCAACATCAGCGTCCATTCCGCCACCAAGTTCCTCGGCGGCCATGGCACCTCGATCGGCGGGCTGGTGGTCGATGGCGGCAACTTCAACTGGGCCAACGGCAACTTCCCCGACTTCACCACCCCCGACCCGGCCTATGGCGGCTTCGTCCATTGGGAAAAGTGGGGCAATTATCCCGGCGCCGGCAACATCGCCTACATCATCAAGCTGCGGCTGCATTACCTGCGCGATTTCGGCCCGACCCTCAGCCCGTTCAACGCCTTCCTGTTCCTCCAGGGGATCGAGACGCTGTCGCTGCGGCTGGAACGCCAGGTCGCCAACGCCCAGCGCATCGCCGAATGGCTGGAACAGCGGCCCGAGGTCGCCTGGGTCGCCTATCCCGGCCTGCCCAGCAGCCCCTATTACCAGTTGGCGCGCAAATATCTGCCGAAAGGGGCCGGGGCGATCCTGACCTTCGGGGTCAAGGGCGGGCTGGCCCAGGCGCGCAAGCTGATCGAGGCGACCCGGATCTTTTCCTTCCTCGCCAATGTCGGCGATTCGAAGTCGCTGATCGTCCACCCCGCCACCGTCACCCACGGTCAGCTCAGCGAGGCGGAACAGCGGCTGGCCGGGGTCAAGCCCGAACAGGTCCGCCTTTCGGTCGGCACCGAGGACATCGACGACCTGCTGTGGGACCTCGATCAGGCCTTCGCCGCCGCCGCCTGAGTCGTTGCCGGGGCTGCCGCCCCGCGCGCAAACATGCGCAGGTTAGGCGGGCTGCCGCCCCGCGCGCTTCGCGCGCAAACAAACACAGGTTAGGCGGGCTGCCGCCCGCCGGCCCGCCCGGGGCGATGCCCCGGACCCCCTTTGTTTCCCCTCATGAAAACGGGAGAGGTCTGGAGGCGGAAGCCTCCAGGCGGGGCCCGGGGCGGCAGCCCCGCAGGAGGAACGGCAAAGACGGGGCCGTCCTCAGCGATGAATCCAAAAAGGGGGGGGTCAGCCGGGGGTGGAATCTTCCGGGTGTTTCGGCCAGGGGCGGGTCTGTTCGCCGCCGTCCCACGGCACCGGCTCGGCCAGCCATTTCTGGATGAAGCCCCAGGATTGCTTGTAGCCGTCATGGGGCAGGGTACAGGCCGAGCAATCCTTGCGCCGCACCCCGTTCTTGCTGGTGAAGGCCTTGTAGGGGCCGGGGCAGGCCAGGGCGTTGAGCGGACAGTAACAGAACAGACAGTTGAACTCCCGCTTCACCCCTTCGTGGCAGGGGTAGAACGGACAGTTGGTGTTGGTGAAGCCCTTGTAGGCCTCGTTCTGGGTGGTGTCTTTCGGTTCCACCGGGGGGGGCCTCCCTGAAGCGGGCCGCCGCCGGGCGGGCGGCGGCCCTTGCGTTCCTCAGGCCCGCACCGCCGCCAGCGCGGCGGCATAATCGGGCTCGTCGGCGATCTCGGCCACCAGCTGGGTGTGGACCACCTTACCGCCCTTGACCACCACCACGGCGCGGGCCAGCAGCCCGGCCAGCGGGCCGTCGGTCAGGGTGACGCCATAGATCTTGCCGAAATCCTTGTGGCGGAAATCGGACAGCGGCTTGACCCGCTCCAGCCCCTCGGCGCCACAGAAGCGGGCCTGGGCGAACGGCAGGTCGGCCGAGATGCACAGCACCGCGACGTCGCCCAGCGCGTTGAGTTCGGCGTTGAAGCGGCGCACCGAGGCGGCGCAGGTCGGGGTATCGACACTGGGGAAGATGTTGAGCACCACCGCTTTGTTGTCGGCGAAAGCGGCCAGGCCGTGATCGCTGAGATCGGTCGCGGTCAGCACGAAGTCGGGGGCCGGGCTGCCGACCGCGGGCAGCTCGCCGGCGGTGTGGAACGGGGTCCCCTTCAGGGTGACGGTGGCCATGGGATCTTGCTCTCCGGATGAATGAGGAGAGCCCGACTTTGCCCCATTCGCCGCCATCCGGCAACGCGGTTGGTCAGTCGAGTCGGCGCCGCATCACCGACCAGACGATCCAGGCGGTGATCGCCGGACCGCAGATCAGTGCCAGACGGTTGAGCGCCACCGCGAAGCCCCACCGCTCGCCCGACAGCAGATAGGCCTGCTTGCACTCGTAACGCTGCTGGAAGCTGCCCTCGCAGGTGCGCATCCGCTGCTGCATCGTCTTGGCGGTGTGGTTGTCGACGATCTCGGGCGGGACCTCGTGGAAGAAGCCCCAGGTCGCCAGCGCCAGCCACACCGCGCAGCCGAGCGCCACCAGCCGGTCGCCGATGCGGCGCCGGCGCGCGGGGTCGGCCTCGACAGAAGACAGGGACATCGTCATTCGCCGGAACGCGCCAACGGGATCATCTCGTAACCCGCAAAGGTAGATCTCCCCGGGTTAAGGCGGGCTTAAACCGGGGGGATCGGGTCAGTGCTGGCCGGCGAAGGCGCAGCCGCCGCAGCCCTGGCTGGGGCAGGCGGGCGGCAGTTCGGCGGCCTTGGCCTTGCCAAGATTGGGGGCCATGATCGCCTTGCTGACCGCATGGCTGCCGCATTCGGGACAGGTCAGCCCGCCTGCGGCGGCGCGGCTGTCATATTCGGCGCCATTGCCGAACCATTCCTCGAATTCGTGACCGTGTTCGCAGCGCAGTCGGTAAAGAATCATCGCCCGGGTTCCTTCTGAATCACGCCCGTGGGTTATAGCGGCGGCGGGCGCCCGACCTCAAGTGCTTGCCGCCCCGCGACAAAAATAGGAGAGGGTCCGGGAGGCGCAAGCCTTCCGGTCGGGGCCCGGGGCGAAGCCCCGCCTCTTTCCTCCCCCCCCACCTGTTATTAGAATAGCCCGATGTCCTCCCCCCCTCCCGTCGAATGGCGCCTCTCCGACCACCCCGAACCCTATCCCGCCACGTTGGCGGCGATGGAGGCCCGGGTCGAGGCGATCCGCGCCGGCACCGCGCCCGAACTGGTCTGGCTGCTGGAACACCCGCCGCTCTATACCGCCGGCAGCGGCGCCGACCCGGCCGACCTGCTCGACCCCGACCGCTTCCCGGTGTTCGCCGCCGGGCGCGGCGGCCAGTACACCTATCACGGCCCCGGCCAGCGGGTGGCCTATGTGATGCTCGACCTCGCCCGGCGCGGCCCCGATCTGCGCCGCTTCGTCCACGACCTCGAGGAATGGCTGATCCGCACCCTGGCCTGCTTCGCCGTCCGGGGCGAACGCCGCCCCGGCCGGGTCGGAGTCTGGGTCGATCGCGGCGGCGGGCGCGAGGACAAGATCGCCGCGATCGGGGTGCGGGTCCGCCGCTGGGTCACCTTCCACGGCATCGCCCTCAACGTCGATCCCAACCTCGACCATTATCGCGGCATCGTCCCCTGCGGCATCGCCGAGCACGGCGTCACCTCGCTGTGGGACCTCGGCCTGACCCCGACGCTGGAGGAGGTCGATGCCGCCCTGATCGCCGAGTTCAACGCGGTGTTTGCCGACTGAGCGCCGCCACCGCCCGCCCCGGCGCCAGGGTCAGCCCCAGCCCGAGCAGGATCAGCAGGGTGCCGAGCAGATCCTCGCCGCGTAACGGGGTGGCGAAGGCCAGCGCCGACAGCGCCACCCCGAACGGCGGGTTGAGCAGATGGAAGCTGGCGGCGGTGCCCGGCCCGTGGCGGCGGATCAGCACCACCCACAGCGCCAGCCCACCGATCGTCGCCCCAAAGGCCAGATAAAGCACAGCCGCCACCGTCGCCGCCGACGGCATCCCCACCGGCGCCCCGAACAGCACCGCCGCCGGCAGCAGCGCCAGCGCCCCCGCCGCCGATTGCCAGAAGGTCAGCGCCAGCGGCGGCAGCCCGTGGGCGCGGTCGCGGGTCAGCACGGTCGCCAGGGCAAAAGCGACGGTGCCGGCCGCCACCAGCGCCAGCCCGCGCGGATCGGGCGCGGGCCCCGCCGTCAGCCCGGCCATCACCGCCACCCCGGCAACCCCCAGCCCCAGCCCGGCCAGCGGCCGCGCCGCCAGCCTCTCCTGTCCCGCCACCGCCGCGAACAGCCGGGTCAGGAACGGAGTGCAACTGACTGCCACCACCACGATTTCCGGCCGCAGCAGCTTCAGCCCGCTGAAGGTCAGGCCGAGATACAGCGCATTGTTGAGCAATCCCAGCAGCAGCCCGACCCGCAGCGCGCGGCGGTCGATCCCTCCGGCCAGCACCGGCAGCAGCACCAGCGCCGCCAGCCCGAACCGCGCCGCCAGCAGGGTGAAGGAATCCAGCTCGGCCAGCGCGATCTTGCCGGCGACGAAGGCCGAACTCCACACCAGGCTGAACAGCACCACCAGTCCGATCCGTCCCATCGCCGTACCTCCTTGGTTGCGGCTTTATCCTCGCGGTGGGCGGGTCCTCTGGAAAATTAATAGTCAGGCGGTCATAATAAGAAGGAGCGGGGCTGCCGCCCCGCGCCCCGCCTGGAGGCTGACGCCTTGTATCTTGCGTTCACCAACGTCGAGCAACGAAAACGTTGGAGCGATGGGGCCGGTGGCCACCGGCCCCATCGCGCGGCGGGCGGCGCCCGAGTACGCCTCGGTTACAACCGCTCTGGAGCA